>JBIIXW010000123.1:0-9795 GCA_044347165.1 Chthoniobacteraceae bacterium | reverse complement strand
TTCTCGCGGTCATCTCAGCAACCCTGTACGCCCTCTTCCGCAACCGCGCTCAATCCCTCATCTCCGAAATGGAAAGCGCCACCACCCACGTCATCGGTCTCCTCGCCGTCGCTACCCAGCGCCGCCGAGATAACCTCTCCTCCGACGAAGCCTGACCGCACCCAACGCGTCCCATGCGATTCAGAAAACGCAGCGAACCGGCCGTCATGGCCTTCCAAATCGCCCCCATGGTGGACATCCTCCTCGTCCTCCTCTGCTTTTTCATCATGACGTGGAGCATGGCCCGCAAGGAAAACGAACTCGACGTTCGAGTCCCTTCCGCCAACTCCGCCAACGAGAGCAATCCCGTCGTCAACCAAACCATCCTCAACGTCAAAGCCGACGGTACCGTTGTCATAAACCGAAAAACGCTCACCTCCGCCGAGCTCCTCGAAAAACTCAAGAACCTCGCAGAACTCTACCCCGACTACGCCATCATCCTCCGAGGCGATATCAAAACAGAGTACCAGAGCATCGTCTCCGTTCTGGATATCTGCAGAGACGCCGGCATCTGGAACGTCGCCTTCGCGACCTCCAAACCCGAGTAATCAAAGACAGCACGTCGGCTTTTGCGCGTCTCGGGACTTCGGCGCGTCTTCAGATAACGCTTTCCAATCCCGAAGGTTTTCAAAGGTCACACTCGATTTCAGAGAATACCGAGGCATCGCTTTGGCGCTGGATTCACCCTCGCCACCACCGCATCCTCTCTCTGTCAAAAAGCGTCCTCGAAAACCGTGAGCACCATCACCCCAAAAACCAGCCCGACGGACTTCCCCCAATCCACGCTGAGCGCCCTCCTCGTACTCGCAGCGCTCCTCGGCATCCTCCCGACTCTCCCCGTAGCCGCCCAGCAAACCCCAAACGGATTCGCTCCTCCGCGCGAACCCGTCAAGGCCATCCGCGTCAACGCTGACGGTTCCCCTACCGACCCCACGGCGAACCAAAAAATTCCAAAAGCGTCACCGGTCGGCGCTCCAATCCCAAAGGCAACCCCCCTCAATCCCAGTTCGACTCCTGCGCCAGCACCCCTCCCGACACCCCCATCTCAACCTCCCCTCGCACCGGTCAATCCCGTCCCCACGACCCTCACCCGCCCGACCGCTGAAACGCTCGCCATTGCAAAACCCAATACCCAAAAACAGTTCCTCAAGCCCTCCCCATCAAAGCCCGTTCCAGCCAAGCCCAGTCCTCAAGACCCGCCTCCATCTCCCAACACACCCGGCACCTCCAGCGAAGAGGACCTCGCCTTTAACGTCGCAGAGGCCCTTTACGCAAGAAACCAACTTGAAGAAGCAAAAACCGAGCTTCAAGCGTTCGCCAGCAAGTTCCCCCAATCGCCCAACCTCCCCCTCGCTCTCTTTCACCTCGCCGAAGCTTATCGCCGGACCGACCTGAACAACTCCGCCCTCCTCTACTACAAGAAATACCTCGAGGCCTCCAAATCCGAGGGGCCTTTCGCCGGCCCAGCCGCGTTCCGTCTCGCAGAAGCCGCCCACGAATCCGGCAACAGCGCCGATGCCATCACCTATTTTCAAACTGCCGCCAAACACCTCACCGATCCCAACATCCTCCTCGTCATTAAGTTCTACTCCGCAAAATCCCTCCAAAACCTCAACCGCCGTGCCGAAGCCCGCGCCGCCTATCAAGAGCTTGCCGACGCCACAGAACCACACCAGTTCCGTGACGAATGCCGCCACACCCTCGCCCTCCTGCTCAAAGAAAATGGCAAGGATCAGGACGCCATCGCACGGATGAAAGAGCTCGCCTCGGGCAAAAACGCCGCGTCCGATGAAAATCTCGCCGCGCGCAGCGCCGCCATGGCTGGCCTCTGGCTCTCTGACGCCAACAAAGTCGACGAGGCCACTCCCCTCCTCGAAATCGCAGTCAAAAGTCCACACACCCAAGAATGGCGCGACATCCTTCACCTCGCCCTCATGCGCGGTGATTTCTTCAAGGAAAAGTTCGACGCCGTCCTCTCGCGCTACAAACAAATCGAAAACTCCATCGACGCCGCCAAGATCCCCCAATCGCTCGTGCTCGTGGCAAACGCCTACCGCCAGCTCAACAAACACGCCGAAGCTCTTGCTGTCTACGACCGCATTATCCGCTCCGCCCCGGAAACGCCCGCCGCCAAAGAAGCCGCCTTCGAACGCCTCCGCTGCCTCTACCGCACCGATAACCCAAAAACCGCCGAGGAAATCGACGCCTTCCTCGCGACCCATCGCGACCAAAATAACCGCCTCACCGCTCTCCGCATGAAGGCCGAGTTTCTTCGCGCCAAAGACGACTTCGCCACCGCACTCACCGCCTACCGCGACATCATTAAAATCAATATGCTCAAAGGCGACGAACTCGGTGATGCCCTTATCCGCCTCGCCGATTGTGCCCGACGTACCAACAACCATGAGGAGGTCATCTCCGCCACCCGCTCCCTCATCAACAGTCAACCCCAGCACCGCCTCGTCCTCAATGCCCTCATCTGGAACGCAGAGGCGCTCCAGCGCACCGGAAAAAAAGTCGAAGCCGAAAAAACTTACACACTCCTCATCGAGAAACACCCAAAAGCCGAAGAACGCGAAAGCGCCATCCGCCTGCTCGCCCTCATGCGCGGTGAATCCGATGACCTCAAAGGCATGGTGAAATGGTACGACACCCTCCTGAAAGAATACCCAAAATCCGCCTTCGCCGGTGAAGCCCACCACCACATCGGAAGCACCGCCTTCCAATCCAAAGATTACAAAACAGCCGCCACACACCTCGCCAAATCCCGCGAACTCAACGGCGACCGATTCTTCGAAGAAGACAGCATGCAACTCATGCTCTGCGCCTACTACCAAGAAGACACCACCACCACCCTTCAGCGTATCAACGACTACCAAGCAAAAGGCAAAGGCAAGGTACCGTCGGACGTCCTCCGCTGGATCGCTTCCAAGTTCTTTGACCAGAAAAACTTCAAAGACGCTCAAAAATCCCTCGAACTCCTCTCCAAAAACGAAGACGTGCGCCCCGCAGACTGGTACTTCCTCGCCCAAGCTCAAGTCGAGACCGGCGACAACCGCCCCGCCGTTCAATCCATCGAACACTTTCTCCAAGAAACCCAAGAACCCCCAGTGCGCGCAAAAGGCCTCCTCATCAAAGGCCGCGCTCTCGTCGGCGCCGCGGACGAAGACGCCGCCCGGAAAACTCTCGATGAAGCCATCCGCCTCCAAGCCGAAGGTCCCCTCAACGGCGAAGCACGCATCCTCCTCGGAGATCTCGAACTCGCGAAAGGCAACCCAGACGCCGCCGCAAAAGCCTACATGACCGTTGCCGTCGTCCTCGACGACGAAGCCGTCACCCCAAAAGCCCTCGAAAAAGCACTCGGCGCCTACCAAAAATCCGGCAAAACCAAAGAAGCCGCCGATACTCTAAATCGCCTCAGGACCAAGTACCCTGAGTACGCACAGCAACGAAACCTCCGCTAGTTGCCGTCGGCGTCCGCTGCTAAGCGGTCATCCGCCCTCAAAAAAGGATGCGTGCTCGCATCCCAACCTCGGCGCGTTAACATGACGAGCTCATACTCCGTCATCCGCCATGCTCACCCTCCGCGGTTCTGCCGCCCTCTCCGACTTTCGCAAAAACGCTCTCCTTCGCTCCCTTCAGGAAGCCGGCGTTGCCGTCACCTCGCTCGCATCCACGTTCCTGCACCTCGTCAATACGTCAGCGCCGCTGTCCACCGTCCAAAACGACGTGCTCTCCCGCATCCTCACCTACGGCCCGCGCCGCAACGACTCAGGCTCAGGCAACGATACCCTCACTCTCGTCGTCACCCCGCGTCCCGGCACCATCTCCCCGTGGTCTTCCAAAGCCACGGATATCGCCCGCATTTGCGGCCTCACAAACATTCTCCGCATCGAACGCGCGATTGAATTCCGGTTCACCCTCGAATCCCAGTCGGCGCAGCAACTGGACACGATCAAGACACGTATCCACGACCGGATGACACAAACCGTCTTCGAAGACCCCGCAACGCTGCCCACTCTCTTCGCCCAACAGTCCCCTCGACCGCTCGCCACCATCCCCGTTCTGGAGGAAGGACGCGCCGCACTCGAAACGGCAAACCGCAACCTCGGTCTCGCCCTTGCCGAAGACGAAATCGACTATCTGCTCACCAACTTCACCGCCCTCGCTCGAAACCCCAGCGACGTCGAACTCATGATGTTCGCGCAAGCCAACTCCGAACACTGCCGACACAAAATCTTCAACGCGACCTGGGAAATCGACGGCCAACCCGCCGACAAATCCCTGTTCCAAATGATTCGAAACACATTCGAACTCCATTCGGACGGAATCCTCTCCGCTTACAAGGACAACGCCGCTGTTCTCGAAGGAACGCGCGGCGGACGTTTCTACGCCAATCCAGAAACCGGCGAATATTCGGCGCATCCCGAAGAAATTCACATCCTCTGCAAGGTCGAAACCCACAATCACCCCACCGCTATTTCACCCTTCCCCGGCGCCGCCACCGGCTCGGGAGGCGAAATACGCGACGAAGGCGCCACTGGGCGCGGCTCCAAACCCAAAGCCGGCCTCACCGGATTCACCGTTTCCAACCTCCGCATTCCCGGCGCCGTCCAACCTTGGGAAACGGACTCCGGAAAACCCGCACGCATCGTCTCCGCCCTCGACATCATGCTGGAAGGCCCTCTCGGTGGTGCCGCCTTTAACAACGAATTCGGACGCCCCGCCATCAACGGATACTTCCGCACCTACGAAGCCGAGGTCCCCGGAGCCAACGGTCCCGAGCTCCGCGGCTACCACAAACCCATCATGCTCGCCGGCGGCCTCGGTAACATCAAAGCCGAGCACGTCCGCAAAGGCGCCATCAACCCCGGCGACAAACTCGTCGTCCTCGGCGGCCCAGCCATGCTCATCGGACTCGGCGGCGGCGCAGCCAGCTCCATGGCCAGCGGCTCCGGACACGAAGACCTCGACTTCGCCAGCGTCCAACGCGAAAACCCCGAAATGCAGCGCCGCTGCCAAGAGGTCATCGACCGCTGCTGGGCACTCGGCGAAAATAACCCCATCGCCTTCATTCACGATGTCGGCGCCGGCGGCATCTCCAACGCACTCCCCGAACTCGTCAACGACGGCGGACGCGGCGGCTCATTCGAACTCCGCACCGTACCAAACGACGAACCCGGCATGAGCCCCGTCGAAATCTGGTGCAACGAATCTCAAGAACGCTACGTCCTCTCCGTTCCCGCCGCTCAACTCGCCACCTTCACCGCCATCTGCCATCGCGAACGCTGCCCCTTTGCTGTTGTCGGCGAAGCCACCGAAGAACGCCGGCTCGTCCTGTCCGATTCCCATTTCAAAAACACCCCCATCGACCTCCCTCTCGACGTCCTGCTCGGCAAACCGCCCCGCATGCACCGGCGCGACCACTCGCTGATACGCCCGCTTAAACCCATCGACGAAAGCAGGTTTGACCTCAAAGATGCAATCCATCGCGTCCTCGCGCATCCCGCCGTGGCCGACAAAACGTTCCTCATCTCCATCGGAGACCGCACCGTGACGGGCCTCGTCTCGCGCGACCAAATGGTTGGCCCTTGGCAAGTTCCCGTATCCGATTGCGCCGTAACTGCCGCCGCCTTCGACGTGTTCACCGGTGAGGCAATGTCCATGGGCGAACGCACCCCCGTCGCCATCCATTCCGCCGCAGCGTCCGCACGCCTCGCCGTCGGAGAAGCCCTAACCAACCTCGCCGCCGCACAAATCGGCGCCATCGGAAAAGTCAACCTCTCCGCAAACTGGATGGCCGCCCCTGCAATCCCCGGCGACGGTGCCGACCTCTACGCAGCCGTAAAAGCCGTCGGACTCGAGCTCTGTCCCGAGCTCGGAATCACCATCCCCGTCGGCAAAGACTCCATGAGCATGAGCACCGTCTGGGAACAAGACGGTGAAAGCCGGCGCGTTACCGCCCCCGTCAGCCTCATCGTTTCCGCATTCGCCCCAGTCCGCGACGTCCGCCTTTCCCTCACCCCACAACTCATTCGTGACGAACAGGATTCCGAACTATGGTTACTTGACCTCGGACAGGGAAAAAACCGCCTAGGCGGATCCATTCTCGCCCAAACCCATAACCAAACCGGCACAGAATGTCCGGACGTCGACCAGCCCGCACTCCTGAGAGCATTCTGGGACGCCATCCAAGAACTCGGCGCAAAGCATCTCCTCCTCGCTTACCACGACCGGTCCGACGGTGGTCTCCTCGCCTGCATCACCGAGATGGCCTTCGCCGGCAACACCGGCGTAAACATCCAACTCGACGCTAAGTCCCCCGTTTTTCCCGCCCTCTTCTCCGAAGAACTCGGTGCAGTCATTCAAGTCCGAAGAACAGACGTCGCCGCCTTTGAAGAGATTCTCCAAAAGCATGGCTTAGCCCCTCACGGCAAACGGATTGGCTCACTGAACGTTAAACGTCACGTCACCATCTCCCAGAGCGACAACGTCCTGTTCGACCAATGTCTGGGCGAACTCCGCGCAACGTGGTCCGACGTCACCCGCCGCATGGCCACCCTGCGCGACAACCCCGAATGCGCTGAACAGGAGTTTCAGGGTAAACTCGATGCCGGAGACCCAGGCGTCTCGCCCAAAATCACCTTCGACATTTGGATCGGCGACGACTACGCGTCCCGTCCGCCCATCGCAATCCTGCGCGAACAAGGTGTTAACGGCGAAGTCGAAATGGCCGCAGCCTTTACCAAAGCCGGATTCAAGGCCGTGGACGTGCACATGTCAGACCTTCTCGAAGGGCGAATCTCCCTGCGCGATTTTCGTGGCCTCGCAGCCTGCGGCGGCTTCAGCTACGGCGATGTCCTCGGTGCAGGTGAAGGGTGGGCAAAAAGCATTCTGTTCAACTCACGTGCCCGCAATGAGTTTGAATCGTTCTTCAAACGAAACGATACGTTCGCACTCGGCGTCTGCAACGGGTGCCAGATGATGAGTAACCTCCGCTCCATCATCCCCGGTGCGGGGAACTGGCCGCGCTTTGTCCAAAACCGTTCAGAACGGTTCGAAGCTCGGTTCTCCTCACTAAAAATCGAGAACAGCCCAAGCATTCTGTTCCACGAAATGGCTGGATCCGTTCTCCCAGTTGCCGTGGCACACGGAGAGGGTCACGCCGAGTTCGAATCCTTCGAGGCCGCCCACGCCTTCAGCGAGTCAGGCCTCGTCTCCGCCCGCTTTGTCGATAATCACCACGTCCCGACAGACCGCTACCCGCTGAACCCGAATGGCTCGCCATTTGGGATGACCGCACTCACCACTCACGACGGCCGCGTCACCATCATGATGCCGCACCCCGAACGCGTGTTCCGCACCGTTCAACACAGCTGGGCCCCCAAAAGCTGGGGCGATAACGCCCCTTGGCTGCGCCTCTTCCGAAACGCACGAGTCTGGATGGAGGAAAACCCCTCCTAAAATACCTCACCCCGCCCCAGCATGCGCTTGCTCTTCCTCACCCCCGGGACCGGCAGCTACCACTGCGGCGTTTGCATGCGCGATAACGCCCTCGCGAAACACCTCGTCGCAGCAGGACACGACGCCATCCTGCTCCCCATGTACCTGCCGCTCGCGCTGGACGAATCCTCCGCAAGCCCCTCCGCACCCGTGTTTTTCGGCGGCCTAAACGTCTATCTGCAACAACAGTTCGCGTGGTTTCGCAACGCTCCGCGCTGGGTCGATGACCTCCTCAATCATCCCTCCATCCTCAAGATTCTTGGTGGCTTCTCATCCATGACCCGCTCCGCCACCACTGGCGAACTCACCCATTCCATGCTGCGCGGCGAAGACGGAAACCAAACCAAGGAAATCCAAAAACTCCTCGAATGGATTCGTTCGCTTCCCGCTCCGCCCGACGCGATCTTCCTCTCAACCGGACTTCTCGCAGGCCTCGCCGCACCGCTCCGACGCGCCACCGGCGTACCCGTGATTGCGTCACTCCAAGGCGAAGACAGTTTCCTCGATGGTCTCCCGGGCCCATGGAAAGACCAGTGCTGGAACGCGTTTGAATCCGCTCTGTCCCACTGCGATAAACTGCTCGCTCCCAGTGTTTTTTTCGCACGCCTCATGGAGCAGCGTATGCGCCTTCCCTCAGGGAGAATCACCGGAATCCTCAACGGTATGGATTTCTCGGGCTACCCCTCCGAACCGCCAGTCCACGACCACAACCCCAACCGCGCACTGAACCTCGGATACTTCGCTCGGCTGAGTCATGGCAAAGGCCTCGGACATCTCATCGACGCATTCATCGCCATGCGTCCCGAGTCACGATCGCAAGTGCGACTCCTCTGCGGCGGCACCATGACCGCTGACGATCAGAACTACGTCCACTCACTCCAACGCAAACTCGCACAAGCCGGTTTGCTCGAACAAACAGAGTTCCGACCCAATCTTTCGCGAGAGGACAAAATCCGCTTCTTCTCGCAACTCGACGCCCTCTGCGTACCCGCCCATTACGGCGAAGCATTCGGACTCTACCTCATCGAGGCCATGGCTTGTGGCGTTCCCGTCATTCAGCCACACACCGCTGCGTTTCCAGAGGTGCTCAAGGCGATGGATGACGCACCATATCAGGAGGAAACCTCTCACGGATTCCTCTACGCGGACCAAACCCCCGACTCTCCAATTGCCTTGGCCGCCGCGCTCGAGAAGGCACTCAGCAACCGCGCGCAACTCCAAGAAAAAGGCCAGCGCTGCCACGCGACCGTCCGCTCACAGTTCTCCATCGCGCGCATGGCAGAAGATTTTCTTCGAGCCATTCCACGTCAATAGTTCACAACCAGCTACTTGCTGGCGGTTGCGTTCAGTTCCTCCAAATACGCAATCAACGAGGCGAATTCCTCCACGCTCAACGCAGCAGCCAGCCCTGGGGGCATCAGTGAAACACCCTCACGCACCTCGCGAGATTTGATGTCCGCCCGGCGCACCGTAACCTCCTGAGCTGCCAACGTCCGGAACGTCACCAACTGCGCCGCCTCGCGAACCACAAAGCCCATGTGCTCCCGACCGTCATTCATCCGAAACACGTTCGTAGCGAACCCCTGCGCCACTGATTTCCCAGGCTCCAAAATCGCCTCGGCCAACGCAGCCCGCCCGTAGGTCGCAGCAATGTTTCCCAAATAAGGTCCCTTCAAGGTCTGGTCCGGTTTCACCGTGTGGCACGCAACACAGCCCTGCTGCGTGAACAGCATCTGCCCCCGCCGAGCATCCCCCTTCAATCGACCCAACTCCTCCACGACCGCCGGCAATCCCATCATCCCAACAAACCGCTCCGGCGACGTCTGCTGCCCAACCTTCGCAGCGTCCAATCCGACCGTCTTAAAATACTGCACCGCCGCCTCTGCCAACTCCTTATTCTCGTCCTCCACCAAAGGCGCAATCCGCGCTGCCCAAGTCGTCAACTTTGTGTCACGTGCCGCAGAAACAATCACCCGTCGCACCTTGCCGCCGCGCTCCCACAACTCCAACAACGCCTTCTCCGAAGCCGCGCGCGCCTCCGGTGCCCCAAACATCCGCCCCGCCAACAGCGTCAACGCCTCCACCGCTGAACGCGCATGCGGAACGTCACGTCCCGCCTCTTCAATGAACAAGTCATAATGGTTCTCCAAGTGACGCGCCTCCTGAAACGCACGCCGAGCCAAGTGAGGGCCGTCCCCTTTCCCCGGTAAATGCAACGACCGCAGCACCGCCAAAAACGCTTCACGCGAATCC
>JBIIXW010000122.1:0-9833 GCA_044347165.1 Chthoniobacteraceae bacterium | reverse complement strand
ACGAGGTCGCGAATGAGGTCCTTGAAACCTTTTTGCTCGGCGAGATGTTGGTCGGCAAGGGCGTTGAGGGTTTTTGCTTCGGCGTAGTCGGGGGCGCGTTCGACTGCGTAGGTGAAGAGCTTGCGGGTCAGGCAGCGAACGAAGGGGCGCGGATTGGCGAGAAGGTGGCGTTTGGGGGCGGCGACGTCTTCGATCGGAGGGCGGTTAGGGAGGGTGATGCGGAGTCCGTGTTTTAAGTCACCGTACGTGGCGGAAGGAGCCGTTGCAGCGGGGGCTGTATTGACCGAGCTAAAACGAAGCACATTCTTCGCTGAGGGGGCTTCCCGAGAGGGAAATCAGCTGGGCTTTTCCGTTATTGCGATGTTGGAACAGGCTTGAGCAACTCGATGGCTTCAAGAATGGCATCGCGAAGGGTCCGTAGGCTTTCGTCGGAGGTAACCTTCTCGCCGGATTTATCGGTCAGGTAGAAGGTGTCGATGGCAGCGCCTTTCTCCGTGGCGATCCTGGAGAGGGCGATTTCGAGGTCCAGACGGCTGATTGAGTTCAGCACGGCGTGCAATAGTCCGAGGCGGTCGGGCGTTTGCAGGTCCACGATGGTGTAGGCTGGGTGCGAACTGGTATCGATGACAATCCGAGTTGGGAACTCCACTTCATCGGAGAGTTGGAAGCCTCGTTTGGTGAACGATTTCTCCAAGATAGACTGGAAATCAAACGATTCGACATCGAGCGCGAGTTTCAGCGTTTCGGAGGCTTTTGCGATGCTCTTGGCATTCATAACCGCGTGTAAGTCGGCATCGCAGACGCGGAAGATGTCGAGGACTAGACTGTCGCCGCGGGTGAAGGCGTCGGCACCGAGGATGTTGAGACCCGCCGCAGAGAGAGAGCCTGCGATTTTTGCGAGGAGTTGGTGACGGTCCCAGCCGCAGAACCAGAACTCGGAGTGTCCTTTGTTGGGGTGCGCAATCCAGCGGCAACTGAAGCCGAACGCGTGAATGGAATGTCCGGTCGCCTTGGGGTCTTCCTTTGCGATCCAGTCGACTCTTGCACCCTCGGGGGGGTGAGGAGCAAAGGCTTCCCTCTGGGAAAGGAACTCGCGGAAGAGACGAATGTGTTCTGCGATTTGTGCGGGCGTGTAAGCCAGCAGGTAGCGCTCGGGCATTGATTGAAAGTGGGCATCGATCTCTTCAACGAAGTCTGGCGGAAGAATCTTTGCGACCGACTCGATGATGGTGTCCCGTTCAATGCGACGGTTTTTGTAGAATGCGTCGTTGTCGGCGAGGTAGAGGCTCGCGCCTCGGTAGAGCTGCCAGACGAGGGATTCTTTCCAATCGGACCATGTCTCTTCGCCGATGCCCTGACCGTCGACGAGGGTGAGGAGCATGAGGTTGTCTAGGTTGGTCTGGCTCCCCACGAGTTCGGCGAATTCGGCGATGGTGGAGGGATCTTCGAGATTTCGTCGTTGGGCGGTGTGAGAGAGGGTGATGTGGTGATCGACGAGGAAGATGAGGCGCTTGCGTTGGGGAGAGGTCAGTTGGAGACGGGCGGCGACGCGCTGAGCTGCGATGGCGCTTTGGTCGGAGTGATTGCGCGAGTTTGCAGATTTGCCGGTATCGTGGAGGAGGATGGCGAGGTAGAGAATCGTGGGGTCCTCGAGACGTTGGAACAGGTTTCTATATTCCTGAAGACGGGGTTGATCCGTGTCGATGAGTTCATCGAGTTTCTCGATGCAAACGAGTGTGTGTTCATCAGCGGTATACCGGTGAAAAAACTCATGCTGGACGAGGCAGGTGAGTTCGCCGAACTCGGGAATGTACTTTCCGAGGAGATCCACCTCGTGCATTGAACGGAGGACGTGCCCCACCTCGCCTTTGCGAGCGAGCATTTCAAGGAAGATTTCGCGTTGGGCTTTGCCGTATTGGAAAGCTCGATCGACCAAGTGAATGCGTCGACGAATCAGGTGTTTTAGTTCTGCGCTCAGGGGTTCGCCGCGTTTTTGAGCGGTTTGGAAGGTTCGCATGAGGCGCGCGGGATCCTGCGTGTAGATCGCCCGCGATTCGGCAAACAGCTCGCCATCCTCGCTGTAGAGTCCATCAAACGTTTCACGTTTAGTTTTCCGTTTAATGCCGAATAACCGGAGGAGACGCGTCCGTTTTGGAATGCGCTTTGGCAGCACCGACATACGTTCGGACATCAGTTCCGTGAGGTTGTAGATGTTTCTGGCGTGTTGGTAGTAATCGCGCATCAGCGCCTCGGTTCGCCGAATGATGCTTTTTTGAGTGTACGCAAAGGTGTTGGCGATTCGGAGTTGCTGATTGATGAGGATGACATCCGTTGGGCGGTTATTGAGGTGGTGGAGTTCGTTTCTGATTCGCAGGAGGAAATCGTAGGCCTCATCGAGTTGGCGTCTTTCGGAGTCGTTGATGAGTTTGTGTTCGACGAGCTCGCGCGTGGACTGGATGCGCTCTTTGAAAAAGCTAATCCAGAGCAGGTTTTGGTAATCACGCAGACCGCCGCAGCCGTTTTTGATGTTTGGCTCCTGCATGTAGACGGTCCGTCCGTACTTGGCATGACGCTCGGTTTGGTTTTGGACGCGTTGGGCAATGTATTCGTTTTCAAAGCCTTTTACGCATCGGTCGATGAATGCTTTCCGGAACATCTCGAACAGTTTTGCGTCCCCGACGACAAGACGCGTTTCGAGGAGGGAGGTCTTGGAGAGCATGTCAGCGTTTGCCTGGTCGGCTGCCTCGTCGATGGTGCGCGACGAGTGACCGACTTTGAGGCCGAGGTCCCACAGGGTGTAGAGGACGAGTTCAACGATGGGGCCGAGGTGCGATTCGATGACGGTTTTTGGTCCGTCATGCAGGAACATGATATCGATATCGGAGAAAGGGTTGAGCTCGGCCCGTCCGTATCCCCCGATGGCGCTGAGGGCGAAGCGAAACTTATTTCCCACGACAGGAATGCCTATTTCGGGCGCGGTGCGGAGCAGGTGTTGGAGGATGACGTCGAGAACGGTGGCGCGTTGGTTGCAAACGTCTACTCCGGAGCAACCCTCTTTGTGGAGGGCGAGGAGTCGCTCGTTTTGTCTGACGAGGAAGGCCTTGTAAAGGGGGAGGAGGCGATCCTTATCGAGTCCGTGGTGTTGGAGGAGTTCTCGTTCGGCTTCAGCGAGGACGGCGTCTCGGAAACTGGGCATGGGGAAATGTGCGCTTTGGTGGTGGGGGAGGGCAAGAGCGAGGTGAATCGTTTACGAAAGGGGGGGATTGACGTTGTTATGCGACAAAATGACCCTTCGTGTTCGCCTGCACGGCGGGTTATTCAAAACGATATGGAACTGACACGCACAGCCTACGGAACTTGGAACGGGGGACGGTTCATGCACTTCGGCGAGCCGATTGATGACGCGCGGTTTTGCGCGACGATTCAACAGGCTTACCAGAAGGGGGTTCGGACGTTTATCACCTCGGATGTTTACGGGAACGGGGCGGCGGATTCGATGCTGGGGGAAGCGCTCGCGGGGATTCCTCGAGAAACCTACTGCCTAGTGGGTTTGGTGGGGCACGACTTCTACAAGGGCGAGCGAAACGGTTCGAAGGGGTTTCCTCGGTTTACGGATCCGGTGCTTCGGAAGGCTTCTGACTACGCGGATTACCTTGAGATGGCGGTGGCGCGCTCGCTCGAGCGGTGCCGGACGGACCGTTTTGACTGCGTGATGCTGCACAATCCGGATTCGATTGGGTACAGTCAGGATTCGGTATGGAAGGGGATGCAGTCGTTGCGGGAGAAGAAGTTGACGGAGTTACTGGGCGTTGCACCGGGGCCGGCCAACGGGTTTACGCTGGATTTGATTCTTTGCTTTGAGCGGTTTGGGGCGTTGGTGGATTGGGGGATGGTGATTCTGAATCCGCTGGAGCCTTGGCCGGGGCGCCTCTGTCTGGAAGCTGCGACGAAGCATGGAGTGAAACTAACCACCCGTGTGGTGGATCACGGTGGCCTCTTTCATGGGGATGTTCGTCCTGGGCACGAGTTTGCGAAGTACGATCATCGGGTGTACCGTCCTGCGGGCTGGGTTGAGGCGGGGGCGCAAAAGATAGCGAGGATGCAGCCGATTGCGGACAAGTACGGGATTTCGCTGCTCCAGTTGGCCTGTTTGTGGAATCTGTCGCATGAACCCGTGCGCAGTGTGGTTCCGACGCTGATTCAGGAGATTGGGGCGGGATCTAAGTCGATCGAGGCGAAAGTCGACGACTTGGCGACATTGCCCGACATTGGGTTGTCCGTTGAGGAAGTAGAAGAGATTGCTTCGATTGGGAACAACAAGGGCTGCATGGATTTGAAGGGGGGCAATCCGCAACATGAGGGTGAGGTGATGGCAGATCGTTGGGGGTTGAGTTCTGACCTTTTGGATGTTGCTCGGCGTTGGAGCATTGATCCGGTGGCGGATTTGGTGTGCACGCACAAGGCAGGGCATTGATGGAGGATGGGGCGGCAGTTGGGGCGCTCCTTCGGTGTGCCCCATCGGTTTTCTGTGGGGTCGTCGCTTGCGCTCCTCAATCACCGGCTGATGGGTGGCCACTCCTCCGGCATGGGGTTCTGTGGTGCCTACGGCAAGTGGAGGCGGGGGGCGAATATGGGGGATTTCCAGATGGGCACGTCCTCCTTGAGGAGGTCGATTAGGTGCTCCAAAAATCGGAGGGCATTGATGCGGCGTTCGCTTCGGATGCGGACAAAGAGCGAGGCGTCGCCGGCTTTTACGAAGCCGGTACGGTGATAGAAATCGAGGCTAAGGATGGGGTGTTTCGCGTTCAGGCTGTTGCTGATGCGTGTGATCTCCTGCTGGGCCATTGGAGTGTACGATTCGTAGTGCAGGCCTTCGATGGGGGACCCGTTCTCGGTGTTTCGCACAACGCCCGCAAACTCAATCACGGCTCCAGCATCGCCTTCTAAGTGGCTGGAGGCGGGACGCGGTTCCAAGGGACTCGCATCTATTTGGATGAGGAGTTGCATGGGGAGTTTTTCAGAAGCTAACCGCCGCTCACGGGGGGGATGATGGCGATTTCGGAGCCTGTCCCGAGTGGAGAATCCCAAGCGGCATATTCGTGATCGAGGGCTACTCGCATGGAGGAGGTGGGAAGCTCAGGCAGGTTTCTTGCAACGATTTGCGCGAGCGTTTCGCTGGGCTCAGCCTCCACGGTGAGTTCACCGGAGGGAACCCATTGTTTCGCGGCGGAAAAGGCGAGGATTCGGATGGGGCGAGTTTTCACGGGGGCTAGGGGAGCGCGTTGAACGCCAGGCCAAGGTGGTCGACGACATCGGATGCGGTGAGGGATTCGTTTGAGAGGCAGGAGGGATGGTGGGGAGAGGTGAGCGTTTGCGCGGTTTTACCGCAGAGCCATGCGCCGCAGGCAGCCGCTGCGGCGGCCGTTAAGCCACGCGCAAGGAGAGCGGCAGCCACGCCACTGAGGACGTCTCCCATTCCACCGGAGGCCATCCCGGGGCATCCGGTCGTGTTGTAAAGCGCAGCGCCGGTGGGCGCTTGAATGATGGTGCGTGAACCTTTGAGGAGACAGGTGGCGTTCGTCTTTTCCGCCAGCAGCCGAGCGGTTTCGAGGCGTGGAGATTGAGTTGACCCGGGAAGGAGACGCTCCATTTCTCCGGGGTGCGGGGTCAGAAGAATCTCACGATTTTCCGACACAGAGCGGATTGCGCGGACGGTGAGATGATTAAGCGCGTCTGCGTCGAGCAGACACGGGCCTGAAAAATGGCGCAGCACACCGAGGAGTTCATGCGACTGAACTGTGCCGAGGCCGGGGCCGATGACTAGGGCGTCGGCTCGAACGTCACGGACGTCCGAAAGTTTGCGCATCGGGCGAACCATGATGGGAGCAGGGGCTTTAGCAGAAGCCACCCGCCAGATGGATTCCGGAACGCAAAGGGTAACAAGGCCGGCTCCGGCGCGAAGGGCTCCTGAGGCGCAAAGTACGGCTGCGCCTGACATGCCTGCGGATCCTGCGACGACGAGGACACGTCCGGCTTGCCCTTTATGGAGGGCGAACGGGGGGCGTTGGAGCAAGGAGGCGACGAGTTGATCGGTGATTAGCGCGTCCGAGAGGACGGATTTTCCGGCGAGGGTGAGGGTGTTTGCCGCTTTGGTGAGTGCGGCAAGTGGGACGAGTTCGAGGCGACCGACGTGATTGAGAGCTTCATCTGCGAGTAGGCCGGGTTTTGGGAATCCGATGGTGAGGGTCAGGTCTGCTTGGACGGCGTCTGGAAAGGGGGTTCCAGTGTCGGGATGGAGTCCTGAGGGCAGGTCCAGAGCGATGGAATGAACGCGTCGCGACTGGCGCAACTGGTTCATGCTGCGGGATAGGTCGGCGTAAGAGGGGGAGAGGGCGCCATCAGAGCCAGTGCCTACCAAGCCGTCGATGAGAAGAATGGTGCTGGCGTTTGGAAGGTTCGTGATAGGGGGGAGTTGGTGCGCGTGCGCGCAGAGTCCGGCTTCGCCGAATTTCTTTCGGGTGAGCGGGGCCCAATCGGATTCTGGTGATGCTGGGATCAGCGAGACGTTCCAACCGCTAACGGCGAGTTCGCGGGCAACCACGAGCGCGTCTCCGCCATTGTGTCCTTTTCCGAAGATCGCGAAGGCGTGTCCGGGCGCCGGAAAGGCCTCGCGGAGTTTGCGAGCGGCGCCTGTGCCGGCCTCCTCCATCAGCGCTTCGGGCGAGGCACCGGATGTGAAAACCGATTGCTCGAGGGCTCGGATTTGGGAGGCGGTAAGAATCATGGGATCGCTTCGGGGCTGAGGCCGAAGAAAGACTCGGCGGCGCTGGTGGTGTGGCGTGCAAGGTCTTCGAGCGATTCCGCGCGGAGTTGCGCGATGAACTCCGCAACGAGTCGGGTGTGTGCGGGTTCGCAGCGCTGGCCTCGGTGTGGGACTGGGGCGAGGAAGGGACAGTCCGTTTCGAGAAAAAATGACCCAGCAGGTAACCGTCTCACGGTGTCGTGCACGGTCGTTGCGGTTTTGAAGGTGGTGATGCCTGTGAATGAGACGGCGTGCCCGAGGTCGAGAAGTTGGCGTGCTTGTTCATAAGTGCCTCCGAAGCAGTGGTAAACAGCTCGAAGTTTGCCCGTGAACGGGAGTAGCAGTGAGAGGGTGTCGTCCCACGAATCGCGTTGATGGACGACCACATTTTTTTTGTGTGTTACCGCAAGGAGGAGTTGTTGGGTGAAAAAATCGGCCTGACGTGCGCGAGTGCGCGATTTTTCGGAAGCATCGAGGTGGGATTCGCGGTGGTAGTCGAGGCCGCATTCACCCAGCGCAACCACTTTTGGGTGGTCAAGAAGGGGAGGCAAGTTCCGTGGAGCGGAGTCGTCCTCATCTGCGACGTAGCAGGGGTGGATTCCGACGGCGGCGAAGAGGTTGGAATGTTGCTCTGCGAGGGCGATGGAGCGGAGAGAACCCTCGGCGGAGGTTGAGATTTGAATAATCCGGCGAACGCCGGCCTGGTTAGCCCGCTCGAGGACCGATGCGAGGTCTGGTTCGAAACGGTCGAAGTCGAGATGGGCGTGGGTATCGATCAGCATGGAAAAATCACCACTCAACGACGGTGGAGGCCCACGTGAGGCCGCCTCCAAAAACAACCATGAGGATGGTTTCGCCGCGCTGCATGCGTCCGGTCCGGGCGGCCTCGTCCAGAGCGATTGCGACGGCGGCAGCGCTGGTGTTTCCGAATCGGTCGAGATTGATCATGAATCGGTCCATGGAAACGTTCATGCGGGAGGCGATGGCTTCGATGATGCGCAAGTTGGCTTGGTGCGGGATGAAGCACGCCACGTTTTCGACGGCGACGCCGGCTTGTGCGAGAGCGGTTTGTCCGGCATTTAGCATCGCGGTGACCGCTTGTTTGTAGGTTTCTTTCCCGTTCATCTGAATCGTGTTCAGGCGTTGGGCCGCGTTTTCTGCGGTTACGGGGAACTTGCAACCGCCGCCTGGGATTTGGAGGATTTCGGCGAACCGGCCATCGCTTCCGTTGACAGAGGAGAGGATGCCGCGAGAGCCGGGGCGATGGCGGAGGATGGCAGCTCCAGCACCGTCACCAAAGAGGACGCAGGTGTTGCGATCGGTCCAGTTGACGATGGTGGACAACTTTTCTGCGCCGATGACGAGGACGGTTTTCATTGCGCCGGTGCCGATGAACTGGCGCGCGATTTCGAGGGCGTAGAGGAAGCCTGAGCAGGCGGCGCTGACGTCAAAGCAGACGGCTTTGAACGCGCCGATGCGGGTTTGCACGAAGCAGGCGGTCGACGGGAAGAACATGTCGGGCGTGATGGTTGCCACGATGATCATGTCCACCTCTTCGGCGGTAACACCGGCGTTTTCGAGGGCCGCTTGGGCGGCTTTTGCGGCCATGTCGCTGGTGGTTTCGCCTTCGGCGGCGATTCTGCGTTCGCGAATCCCTGTGCGTGTGAGGATCCACTCATCAGAGGTTTCCACCATTTTTTCGAGGTCCGCGTTACTCAGAACGCGTTCGGGGACGTAAGATCCAGTGCCGATGATGGAGGCGGAAAGCGGGTTGGTTGCTGACATTCGAGAAGGCAGGGTTTGAAAAGCGGGTGTGTGAGATCGTTTATTCTTCGGAAATAACGGCTTCCGAAGCAGTTTCTGCGGGTGGAGCGGCGTTTGTAGCGTTGTAGCGGGAGATCTCTTCGATGATGTGTGGGTTCACGCCATGACGAACCGTTTCGAAGCCGGCACGGATTGCATTTTTGACCGCGAGCGGGGAACTGCCTCCATGGGCGATGATGCACGTTCCGTTGACGCCGAGGAGCGGCATGCCGCCGTATTCGTCGGCGTTGGTTTTCTTTTTGATGCTGCGGAACGCGTCCCGAGCGAGCCACGCGCCAGCCATACGAACGGGGCTCTTTTTCAGTTCGCTTTTGAGCCACCCGAAAATGGCGTGGGCGACGGCCTCTATCGTCTTCAGCATGACGTTCCCGACGAAACCGTCGCAGACAACGACCTCGACGGGATTTTCGAAAAGGTCGTGTCCCTCGACATTTCCGCGGAAGTTGAGTCCGCTTGCGCGAAGGAGTTCAAATGCTTCCCGAGTGAACTCGTTGCCCTTTTCGTCTTCGGTGCCGATGGAGACGAGTCCGATAGAGGGGTTGGCGTAGCCGAGGACGTGACGGGAGTAGGCGGCGCCCATGATTGCGTTTTGTACCAGTTGCCGAGGGGAGGGGTCGGTGTTGGCTCCGGCGTCGATGAGGACGAAGTAGTTGGTTTCGGTGGGGATGATGGCGCCGATGGCGGGGCGCTCGATGCCTGGGAGGGTGCGCAGCTTGATGTGCGAGGCCGCGACGGCAGCCCCCGTGTGTCCGGCGCTGACGATGGCGTCTGCCTTGCCCGTTTTGACGAGGTCGACGGCGCGGCTGACGGACGAATCGCGCTTTCTTCGGACGGAATCGGTGGCGGCGTCGGACATTTCGACCACCTGAGTGGAGTGAACGATTTCGATGCGTGAATCTTCGAAATGATGTTTTCGCAGTTCGGTTTGGATGCGTTCCTGATCGCCAACCAGAAAGAGGGTTTCGAGGGAGGAGCGGTCCCATTCTTTGAGGGCGAGGACAGCGCCCTCAATGAGGTTTTGGGGGGCGAAATCGCCGCCCATGGCATCCAAGGCAATCTTCATCTCTGTTGAGCGTGTGTTGTCTGTCGAAAAGGAGCTTCGCTCTCCCCGGGGAGAGCTTCGTCGGTTGGATAAAGTCGGACGGATGCGGGGGGGTTGGAAAGGTAAATCTGGGTTGCGGTGGCGGGAGGTGCTGGGGGATGCATC
>JBIIXW010000121.1:0-9890 GCA_044347165.1 Chthoniobacteraceae bacterium | reverse complement strand
CCGACGCGAAGCCGGCACCCGAACACCCCAACGCAAAGGCAAAACGCCTCGTCTGCATCGGCGCCTACCTCGGACTCCACACTCCAGTCCTCTATCCCACCAAAACGGGACCCGACTTCGAAACCACTCGAACCCTCGCACCGCTCGAGAGCCTTCGTGGACACTTTACCCTCTTCTCAGGCCTCGATCATCGCGCAGCAGGCGGCCACGGAAACTGGCCAAACTACCTGTGCGGAAAGACCATCGGTGACGTTTCCCTCGACCAACGCGTCGCGGCGAAAATCGGCGCTGCAAGCCGCCACCCCTATCTCACCCTCAACGCTGGTGCAGATGACGGCCCCCCAATGACCTTCGCGCAAAAAGGCGTCGGCCTACCCGCGATCGACCGCCCAAGCGTCGTTTATCGAAAGCTATTCGTGGCTGAGACCCCCATCGAACGTCAGCGCTCCGAATATTTGTTGAAGAGCGGACGCAGCATTCTCGATCTCGCTCTCTCAGAGGCCAGCGCGCTTCGGACTGCGGCTAATGCTTCGGACCGTGACAAACTGGACGAATACCTCACCTCCGTTCGAGAAGTTGAACAGCGAATCCACCGCCAAATTTCGCGAGTTCACGACCCCGTTCCTGAAACCGATTACAAAATCCCCGATTCGGACCCCATCGCGACCCATCTCATGCTGGAATGCGAATCCATCATGTTTGACCTGATGGCGCTCGCGCTCCAAACCGACTCAACGCGCGTCATCACCCTTCGTCTCGCCGGTCTCGGACAACTTTTCACCATCAACGGCAAGCCGCTGAAGCTCAACTACCACTCGCTCTCTCACCACGGAAAAGCACCTGAGAAGATTGAGGAACTCGTCCAAATCGACGTGGAGCACATGCGCCTACTCGCTCGATTCCTCGAGCAGCTGCGCACGAAAACCGATGCGGCAGGACGCCCCTTACTCGACGAAACCATCGTCATGTGGGGCACCGGGATGGGCGACGCCAGTCGTCATTCCAACGACGACCTCCCAACCGTCGTCGCCGGTGGCGGATTTAAACACAAAGGCCACCTCGCCTTTAACCCCAAGAATCCCGACCAAAAGGAAACACTCCTCGGCGACCTCTTCATCACCCTGCAACGCCAACTCGGCATCCCTTGCGATCAGTTCTCCAACGCAAAAAACGGCATCGATTCCCTGCTCTCCTGAGCCATGCCCCACCCCTCCTCCGCCCAAGGCGGCACCCCAGCGCTCATCTTCGCTCTCGCTGCCTCACTCACCGCAGTCGCGAGTCGCGCAGACACCATCCCCTCTGAACTTCGCGAACTGCTGTCGACGCATTGCGCCGATTGCCACGATTCATCCACCCGCAAGGGCGGCGTCCAACTGGATTTCCAAGAGGTCAACTGGTCCAGTCCAACTCAAACTGCCCTGTTGGAGCGAGTCCACGACGCCCTCGCAAAAGGGACCATGCCTCCGCCCAAGGAAGACCGAGCACCATCAACTCTTACCACCCCAGCCATCCGCTGGATCGACCACGGACTCACGAACAAAAAACCGAAACACGCCACTCCTTACCGACGCCTAAATCGCACCGAATACCTCCACACCGTTCAACGCCTCTTCGACGGATCCTTTCAACTACCCCCCGGGTTTCCTGAGGACACTCGCTCGCACGGATTTGATAACGTCGCCGAATCGCTGGCTTTCTCGCCGCCCCTCCTCGAAGCCTACTCCGAGAGCGCGACCCGAATCGCCAACCGCATTTTTCGCCTACCTCGCAAGGTCACATCCGAAACCCGAGTCGTCTCCGTGAAAGACTTCTCGATCCGAGAACGCGACCTCGGCGGCGTCACAACCCTCCTCACCCCGACCTCCATGCGCCTCGCCCTCCTCGGCGAGGTCACCTCGCCAAACAACCTCCCCATTCACGCCTCTGGCACCTACCGCCTCCACATCAAAGCCGTCTCCCAGAATGCACCGTCGGATGATCCGCCGGTGTTGAGGATTCGTACCGGTGCCGCAGAAGTGGAGATTCTCGTACCCACAGGCAACGTATCCACATTCACCACGGACCTCGTCATCCATGAAGGTGCCAAACTTCAGTTCGAACACTCCAACGCACCGCACCCACACTTCGTCCGTGGGAACTTCAAAAAGCAACTCGACACTGTTAAACATCGCCTCAAATCCAATCCCACCCTGCTCGCGCTTTGGCTTTCTTTCCATGAAGAGAAAATATCACACAACAAGAAAATACAGTTCGTCAGAAAGGCAGAGTATGCCGGAATCGACGATGTAGCGTTCAGCAACGTCGTCACGGCGGCATTCGAGAAACTTCCGGATTTGGCAGCCCCCGCGCCAGACCCCATTCCCGACGCAACCATGGATCTTCTAGTAGAATGCATGGCCAAATCGTCCGAGTACTATGTTCAACCTTGGAACTGGCTGTCCTTCCACCGAGGCCCTGCCATCGATCTTCTTGAACTCGCCGTCGAAGGCCCCATCAACCGAGTCGAAGATCCCGACGATCGCACCGCCCAACGACTCCAACAAAACCTCCTTGGTACGCTTCCAGACCGTCCCGGATCCCCAGAGTGGCTTCAACACTGTAGCCAAAAAATCCTCGAACGCGCTTTCCGGCGAACACCCTCGTCTCAAGAAATTACGACCTACGCAAAGCTCGCCTTGGACCACCTCTCGGCCGGTCACTCGCCCACCGAAAGCCTGCACCAACTCCTGCGCGCAGCCCTAGTCTCCCCTCACTTCCTCTACCGCGAAGCCCGAAAAGGCGATTTCCCGCTTTCACCAAACCAACTCGCGAACCGTCTATCCTACCTCCTAACACTCGGTCCGCCAGACGCACCTCTGCTCGCTGCCGCACAGGATGATTCTCTCAAAAACCCTGATTTTCTCCTCAGCCATGCGCGCCGTCTTCTCGACGCAACCACACCCGAATCGTTCGCAAAAAACTTTGTCGAACAATGGCTGGGGACTCGCACCATCCCCCAAATCACCCCCTCCCCACAACTCGGACTGTTCGACAATCGCCACTATGACGCTTTCGCCAGAGAGCCTTATTTTCTCTTCCAGACGGTCCTTAAAGAAAATCGCCCAGTCTCAGACCTCATCGACCCCGACTTCACCTTCACCAACTTCATCGTCGCCAAACAAATCTATCAACTCGATCCGCCCGCATCTGAAAAGGGCGACGCTGCCCCCTCACTCATCCGCATTCCCCTACCCAGAGGCGGTCGGCGCGGTGGGTTCCTCTCAATGCCAGGCACCATGATGGCAACCGCCAATGGAGTCGACACCCAACCCGTCGTGCGAGGCAAATGGGTCCTCGAAAACATCCTCAACGATCCACCACCGCCCCCTCCGCCCTCCGTCCCTGCCATCACCCCGGACACCCGCGGAACGAAAACCGTCCGCGATCTCATGCAGGCCCACACCCAGGAAGAGAGCTGCGCAGGATGCCACCGCAAACTCGATCCGCCGGGATTCGTCCTCGAAAACTTCGACGCCATCGGAAACTGGCGTGACCACTACCCCGTCCACACCACCAACGCAAAAGGCAAACCCGAGACCAAACCCGGCACCCCAGTCGATGCAACCGGCACCCTACCCGACGGCACATCGCTCCGCGATGTCACCGACCTCAAACGTCATGTGCTCAACCACCTTGACGACTTCGTCACTTGCGTCGCCTCCAAACTGTTCATCCACGGCACCGGACGCATCCCCGACCATGCCGAGCGAAAAATGCTGCGCTCCATCGCCGCCAAAAATCTCGAGCAAAAAGGATCCCTCCGAGACCTCATCCTTGCGGTCATCGAATCGGACGACTTCCGCTCTCGGTAGAGTCCGCCTGCCCTTCCATCGGCCAACCCGCAACGAAGCCGCGCCCTACGAAATCGACTTCCCCGTTTGCAAAACCAAGACGCGCTCCTCCCGCGTCAGCTCCTTCCATTGACCGGAAGCCAATCCTGTCGCCGATAAATAGAGCCCGCCTACCGCCGTCCGAATCAGCCTCACCGTAGGGTGACCAACGCAAGCGGTCATCTTCCGAACCTGATGATACTTTCCCTCCCTCAGTCGAAGCGATATCCACCAATCCGTCACAGTCTTCCGCACCCGCACCGGAGGAACTCGCGCTGGATGCGTCGGCTGCGGATCTAACACCACCGCTTCGCACGGCAACGTGCGCCGCCCCGCCAAAACTACCCCAGCCCGCATACGCTGCATCGCGCCATCATCCGGCTCTCGCTCGACCAAGGCATGGTACTCGCGCCAATGCCCCTGCTCCGGATGGAGCAATGCTGCATTCAGAGAGCCCTCATCCGACAACAACAACAGCCCCTCGGAATCTGCGTCCAAACGGCCAATCGGATACACCCGCGGCGGAAACCCAAACTCAGCGAGGGTTCCCCACCGACTGCCAGACTCCGGCGTGAACTGGGAAAGCACGCCGTACGGTTTGTGAAACGCCAACAGCATCCCGCATCAGGGATTCGCCGGACCAAACCCCTCAGCGGCAGTCCCGTCTTCCTTCAGCTTGCCAGTCACCCACAAAATACCGCGCGCAACCAAATCAAGATACTCCTTCGTTTCAACCACTTCATTGCCATGCCCCAACGTTGTTGAAAACGAACGTATTTTGCCATTCTGGTTAACCCACACAATCGGATGCTCCTGCTTGGTGTCTTCCCCATAGGCCTTCGCAAGCGCTACCGCCGTATCATGGAACTTCTCCACCTTGTACAACTCGTCGCCCTTGGGTGTCACCCAACCGTCCGGAAAACCCCGCATCACAGGATGGGTCGCCTGCAGCAACCGCACGGTTAGAGGCCGGTACTTCTCATGGCTCGTGCTCTTTACACCGATCAGTTCACGCCACTGGTCCGCGGCTTCCGACATCCGGTAGCTGTGCATGGAGCAGTGCAAAAACACCGCCGGCAACCCCGCCTTGTGCGGAGCCGTAATCCGTTCAAGAAAATCCACTTCCTTCACCGCTCCATAGCACTCGGAATGGACCACCAAATCATAGCCTTTCGCCCAATCAGCACTGGCATACACCGAAGCCTTGTGCTCGCGCGTCGCAGCCTCCTTTGCGTCGTCATGCCGAATCGTGAACGCCGCGTTAATCCGCTTCGAAACGCCCTCCGATATCAGCTTTTTCTGAACGGTGTAATCGTGGCAGCAACCGCCACACACCATCAATACCTTCAACGCCGCCGGACGCTCCGCGCCAAACCCAGACAGCGGACAAACCGCAACCATCAACGCCAATACTAAAAGAATTCGTGTCTTCATGAGGGGAGGTAATCCCCGTATACCATCACGAACCGGTCTCTTTGTCATCCGCTCAGCCCCGCCGAGCCACCACTCCCATGTCACCCGACGCACTCCCCATCCACGAACTCCGCGCAAACTTCCGCGAAACCCTCGCCGCACACTCCAGAGTCATTCTCCAAGCGCCCACCGGTTCAGGAAAATCCACGCAAATACCCCAGTTTATCTTGGATGACCAACTCGCCGGTTCCGGGGAAATCCTCGTCCTCCAACCGCGCCGCCTCCCAACTCGAATGCTCGCTCAACGCGTTGCCTCCGAACGACGCCAACGCCTCGGCGACGAAGTGGGCTACCAAATCCGGATGGACCGCGTCGCCTCCGAGCGCACCCGCATCCGTTTCATCACCGAAGGTATCCTCCTGCGGATGATGCTCTCCGACCCGTTCCTCGAAGGCGTCGGATGTATTGTTTTCGACGAGTTTCATGAGCGCCACCTCCACGGCGACATCTCCCTCGCCCGTGCCGTCGCCCTCCAAGAGGAACTGCGCCCAGACCTCAAACTCGTGGTGATGTCCGCCACGCTCGACACGAAAACCCTCGAACATTACCTCGCCCCCTGCCGCATCCTCCAATCCGACGGGAGAATGTTTCCCGTCGATATCCAATACCTCTCCTCCACTCGCGCCGATGTCCCCATCTGGGAAATGGCGGTCCGAGCTTTTGAGGAATCTGCAGCAACCCACTCGGGTGACGTCCTGGTCTTCATGCCCGGGAACTACGAAATCAACCGGACCATCGAAGCCTTCTCTCACTCCGCCGCCGCAAAATCTTGCGTGGTTCTCCCTCTGCACGGAGAACTGCCGCCCGACCTTCAAGACGCAGCGGTCAATCCCAACGCCCGCCGGAAAATCATTGTCTCCACCAATGTCGCCGAAACCTCGCTCACCATCGACGGCGTACGCTGGGTCATTGATTCGGGCCTTGCCCGCATCGCCCGCTTCGACCCCTACCGAGGAATTAACACCCTGTATGTGGAACGGATTAGCCGCGCGGCAGCGGACCAACGCGCCGGTCGCGCCGGTCGAACAGCAGCCGGTACGTGCATCCGCCTTTGGACCGAACGCGACCACGATCAACGTGCGCCGCGAGAGCTACCCGAAGTCCGCCGCCTCGATCTGGCGGAAGTCCTCCTCAACCTGAAAGCCGCCGGCTTCAACGATCCCAACACGTTCCGCTGGATTGAGCCGCCCGATCCTAAGGCGCTCGAAAATGCCGTTCGCCTGCTCTCTGACCTCGCTGCGCTGGAGCCAGACGGATCACTCTCGGAAACCGGACGCCGCATGCTCCCCTTCCCTGTCCACCCGCGATACGCAAAGCTCCTCCTCACAGCAGCTGACCTCTCGTGTGTGCCTGACGCTGCAGCCATCGCCGCTCTGACGCAAGGCCGTCCCCTTCTCCAACGCGGACTTCCGCGCGATGTGGAACGCCAGCGCGACGCCATCCTGGGCGAGGAAACCCAGTCAGACCTCCTCTACCAACTGCGTGCGCTTCGATTTTCTGAGCAAAGCCGGTTCGATATCGGGACACTACGCCCGCTGGGCATTCATGCGGGCGCCGCACGGGAGGCATCAGCACTCGCCAAACAATTTATGCGCCTCGCATCAAACGAGGGGCTGTCGGCGAACACGGGAACTAGCTCGGACTCATCCATCGCCCGCTGCCTGCTCGCCGCTTTTCCCGACCAAGTAGGCATCCGTAACGATCCCAACATTCGACGCTGTCACCTCGTTCACAACCGGCGTGGCACGTTGGCGAAAGACTGCGCCATCGAGCCGACCGGATTGTTCATTGCGAGCGAAATCCGCGAGACTGAAACGCGGTCCGCTGATCGCGAGGTGCAGCTCGGAATGATCACCATCATCGAGGAAGAGTGGCTTCGGGAGATGTTCCCCCGACACCTCCAGGAGACGACACTCGCGATGTTTGATGCCGTTCAGCGCCGCGTGATTGCTCGTCGCGAAACACGCTTTATTGACCTCGTGCTTCGCAGCAAAGACTCAGACGCCGTTCCAGAAAGCGACGCGGCGCAGCTCCTCGCAACGGAAGTCGAATCGGGACGTTGCGTCATCAAGGCGTGGGACGATGCCGTCGAGGCATGGATCCAACGGGTGAACCTCGCCGCCGAGCAGTTCCCGGAATGGCAGATTCCTGCCATTAACGCCCAAGATCGCACTGCACTCATCGAACAAATCTGTTTCGGTGCCATCTCCTACCGAGAAATCAAGGAGCGAGAGGTCTGGCCCACGCTCCGCACGTGGTTATCGCCAGCCCAAAACGACACGATGGAACAACTCTTCCCAGAAAGGCTGGAAATGCCCAATGGACGAAAGTTCAAAATCCAATACAGCGGTCCCAACAGCCCATCCATCGCGGTCCGTATCCAAGACCTCTTCGGCGTGAAGGGAGAACTGCGCATCGCCAACAACCGCATTCCTCTGGTGATTCAAGTCCTCGCTCCCAGCCAGCGCCCGATTCAAATCACGCGCGACCTCACCACATTCTGGAAAGAAAGTTACCCAAAAATTCGAACCGAACTCTCCCGAAAATACCCCAAACACGATTGGCGCGAGAATCCACTCTCATAAATCTCCCGCCCCCAACGCAAAACGAAATTCCGCTCCTGAGCCGTCTACACCTTCGGCAATGTCACCCGCTGACGCTGCCCTTGATACTTTCCCTTTCGTGTCCGGTAAGACGTCTCGCACGGCTCACCTCGGAAAAACAGCATCTGAACCACCCCTTCATCCGCGTAAATCCTGCAATCCGCCGCACTACTATTGGAAAACTCCAGCGTCAGATGCCCTTTCCATCCCGCCTCCGCAGGCGTCACGTTCGCGATGATGCCGCAGCGGGCATACGTGCTTTTCCCAACGCAAATCGCCGTCACATTTGCCGGCAAATGAAGCTGCTCGACCGCCACGCCCAGCCCATAACTCCGCGCCGGCAGAATGAAGTAGCGACCTGAGGCATCTTCCTGCAAAGGAGTCGATTCAAGGTTGCGTGGATTGAACTCTTTGGGATCTACGACCGTTCCAGGAACATGCCGAAAAATCAGGAACTCACGCGAGGACAACCGTAAATCATACCCGTAACTGGACGGTCCAAACGAAAGCACCGCCCTCCCATCTTCCGCATAGCGAACCAGTTGAGATTCAAATGGAGAGATCATCCCTTCGGCGGACAGCTCTCGAATATTTCGGTCACTCAAAATCATGCCGCATCTTGCTTTCGAAGACTCCCCTCGCGCGAGGCCTTTCTGCCACCGCCCGCCGCCAACTCGCTCGATCTCCGGCCACCTCAGAAACCCGCGTAGAAGTGCCGGGGAGGGGACTTGAACCCCTATGCCTTGCGGCGCCAGATCCTAAGTCTGGTGCGTCTGCCAATTTCGCCACCCCGGCTTCAACAAATGCCAGACCGGCAAACGTCAAAACAACACGCGCGACTCTATGCATGCGCACTCACCAATCAACCGCTGTTTTCAAGCAATCCCACCGAAGAGACAGCAAAGCCGCCTCACTCCCCTCCCCGCATCCGGGAATCCGCCTCGGCACCCGTCAACTCTCCCTCCGATACACTCATCACCACCGTTGCCACCGCGTTCCCCGCAAGATTTGTCAGAGCGCGGCACTCACTCATAAACCGGTCAATCCCCACCAGCAGCGCGAGCGATTGAACCGGCACCGATGGCACCGCCGCTAACGTCGCTGCCAACGTGATAAATCCCGACCCAGTCACCCCACTCGCCCCCTTCGAGGTGACCATCGCAACCAGTAGAAGCGTCAACTGCTCGCGCAACCCCAATGGCGTGTCCGTCGCCTGAGCAAGAAAGACTGCCGCCATCGTCATGTAGATGTTCGTGCCGTCTAAGTTGAAACTGTAGCCAGTCGGAATCACGAATCCCACCGTCGAGTCGCGACACCCCAACGCCTTCAGCTTTCGCAACAAACCCGGTAAGGCCGTCTCCGAGGAACTCGTCCCCAGCACGAGCAAAAACTCCTCCCTTAAGTACCCCAGCAACCGCCAAACACGAAAACCGTGTGCCCGACAAATTACCCCCAACACCCCCCCCACAAACACAAGCGACGTCCCGTAAAAACCCGCCATCAACCAACCCAGTTTACTCAACGATCCCAACCCAAAACTCCCAACCGTGAACGCCATCGCACCAAACGCAGCCAATGGCGCCAAACGCACAACCATCCCCATCACTCGGAAAAAAATCTCTCCCGCAATGTCCATCACCCGCAAAGCCCCCTCTTTTCGTCCTTCCATCGAAGAAACAGCAAATCCCGTCAAAACCGCCACAAACAGCACCTGCAAAAGATCCCCACCCGCAAGCGCACCGATAAAGGAGTTCGGAATCAATCCCAACAGAAAATCAACAAACCCCTGCCCTCCCTTTGCCTTCTCTGCAAACGCCGCTCCAACAGCAGGATCTAACGAAGCAGGATCCACATGAAACCCCACACCAGGCTTCAACCAGTTTACCATCAATAGCCCAACCATGAGAGCCAAGGTAGAAACCACCTCGAAATACAAGAACGTCTT
>JBIIXW010000025.1:0-30639 GCA_044347165.1 Chthoniobacteraceae bacterium | reverse complement strand
AAGAACGCGGCACGAAGTCGTGCCGCGTTCTCTCAAGGGAGGACGGATGACCGTCCGAACTCATTTGCCTGCCTCGGGTTTGGGCGCCGGCGCTGGGATCGGAGCCGGAGCCTCGGCCTTTGGCGCTGGAGCTGGGGCTGGGGCTGGGGCTGGGGCTGGAGTAGGTGCGGGTGCAGGCTTTAGCGGCTCCACGATTCCCTTTGCATCCGGCTTGCTCAGAGGGGCAGGAGCGGGTGTTGGTGCAGGTGCAGGTGCAGGTGCAGGTGCAGGTGCAGGTGCAGGTGCAGGTGCAGGTGCAGGTGCAGGTGCAGGTGCAGCTTCGACGAGTGAGGCGAGCAGATTGTCTCGGTCAAGCTTTGTCAGAACGAAGGTGCCTGGAGTGATATCGAGCGTTCCGTAGGCGGTGTCCGCTTCTGCATCGGCGCCTACGCTCAAACGAACCGGGGTGGGTTTGTCGTCTTTTTTGATGGAGAAGACGTAGCTGACTCGTGGCTTTTCCACGCCGTGCTTGGTCTTGTTCACGGGGCCCGCCCACTTTGATGCTTTGAGGGAAGCGAGCGTGTTGAGTGCGACGTTCAGTTTCTCAACGTTGACCTTGGTTTCGGAGCCCGCGACGGACCATTTACCGTCCTTTTTCTCAAACTTGGTTGAGGTGTCACCGACGCGCGTTTCGAGCGCCTCGATTTCCTCCACCTTGAAGTTGAGGAGTTCGAGAGGTTGGAGCTGGACGGTTGAGTTTGGAACGGCTTCGAAGACCGATTTGGGGACCGCCACAATGAACGGTTCGTTATCGAGTTTCGCGTAGGCCGCATCTCCGTCCGGATTTGCAATGGCCACGGTGACCAATGGCCGCTCTCCCGCCTTGGTTTCCGCCGTGTTTTCGGAGGCGAACGAGGAGAGGGTCACCGTGTACGCCGGGTCCTTCAGATTGAACTTCGCGAGGTCGTCCGCGGAGTCTGCTGCGAAGTTGGTCACCTCTGTGTTTCGGAGATCCTCAATGAGGCGGCGTGCGACGCTTTCGTTGATGGCAATGTCCTTATCACCGTCTTTGCGGACCCAACCTTCGCCCTTGCGAGCGATGGTGAAGGGTTCTGCGCCGGCCGGTTTCACGGTCACGCGATCGACGGTGTCGGCCTCGACGCGAACGATTTTTTTGTCACGCACATCGTTGGCCACTGGGTTGAGGGCGAGGCCGAGAGCAGTGTTCGGAACGATGAGCACGGCATCGCGGTTGGAGATTTGGACGAAGGTGGCGTCCTTGTCCGCCTCTGTTGTGCCGGCTTTCCCGATTTTGAGAGTGACGGGTTTCTCTTGGCCTTCGACGGTGAACGTGACGATTGCAGCGGGTTTGCCGAGGCCGTTTTCTTCGGTGTCCTTGGCTTCGATGAAGCGTTTCGTCTGGGCATTCAGCAGCGAGCCGAGGAAGTCCGATACCTTGGAATCGCCGGCGCGCGCGGCGAGGGGCTTGAGGATGTCCCAGTGCGTGCCCGATTTGGAGAGTTCGAGGGTTTTGTCCTCTTTGGTGATCTCGATTTTTTTGACCTGCGAAGCGGTGAAGTCCGCGATTTTCTTTTCGCGGAAATCGTTCGCCTCTTTCTTGGCCTCGTCGCGGAGCGTGTTGGAGACGACGTAAACGGAGTTATCGGCCGGATTGTGAACGTAGATTTTATTTTTGATGGGGGTGTCCTTACCGATGACGAGCTCGGTTTTCCCGCCGCCCTCAGCGGCGAGCGTGACGCGGAGCTTGCTTTCGGAAACCCCGAACTCTGCGAGGCGGGCTTTGTCTGCCTCGATTTTTGCGTCCTGCTTGAGGAACTCGATGGCGGAGATGAGCGAGTTGACGGCGCTGGTTTCGGCACGGTCTTTCAGGGGGGACTCCATGGACCAGTTTGTGCCGTTCTTTTTAATTTCGATGGATTTACCCTCGTTCGCAATGGTGATGCCGGTGATTTTGTCGCGTTGGATGACAGCGACTTTGGATGCGGCCTTGAGTTTGTCCTGCGTGGTCTGGGCTTTCTGGTCGACGAACCAGAGGTAGGAGAAGCCGAGCCCTGCGACGGCGACGAGCGTGATCGTGGTTGCGGGTTTCATAGGCGGGTGTTGATGGAATGAATGGTGATGTGGGGATGCGACTGCTTCGGCTTGGTTGCCGAGGCGGCAGCGAAGGGTTTAGGCGTTGCGTTTGAAGTGGACTGCGATGCCGATGAGCCCGAAGAAGGCCGGGATGACGGCGAGCACGGCGATGGCGACGCGGTCGAGTTGGGTTTTTGAGAGGTTGAGGCGGACAGCTTCCTTGGATTTTTTGGGGATGTCGTAGAACTCACCACGGCCGGCGATCCAGTTTACGATCGAGGACATGATTTCGTCGCCGGGGAGGCCGCGGCGCACGGCGCCGTCGCTGAAGAAGGTAGAGTTTCCGATGACCACGAGGCGCGAGGGATTTACGTTTGTGCCTTCTGCGCCGCCTTTTTCGAGGGCGACTCCGAGGGTGAGCGGGCCTTTGTGGTCTTTTTCAGGGTCAAAACGCATGTTGGCGTTTTGGGGTGAAAACTCGGTTTCGCCCCACGTTGCAGCGTGTGTTTCGAGGAGGGGTGTGACTTTCACGCGCTGGGCGGACAGAGCGGCGCGGTCGATGGCGAGGGATTGACTGAATCCAAACAGGGGGACTTGCGCATTGGTGAACCCCTTGATGACGGCGCCGGCTTCTTTCGAGATGTTGGTCGGGGTTTCTGCCTGGAGCGAGGTTTCGGAGCGGGGTTCTCCGCCGACGTTAAACATGCGTTTCACCATGGTGAGGGCGACGTCGCCGCCGAGAGTGATCCCGTTTTGAACGAGCCAATCCTTGAGCAGAGGGATTCGGGCGCCGTGGCGGGCGGTAAAAATCACGCGGCCTTGCCGTTCGTTGTAGTACCGTTCGACCAACTGCAGTTCGCGCTGGGTGAAGTCGAGGAGAGGACCGGCAATGACGAGTGCAGCGGCATCGTCGGGAACGTTATCGGAGTCGGTCAAGTTGATGGCGGAGACCGACATATTCACGCGCTGGATGGTTTCGATCAGGGTGACCATGGATTTGTCACCTTGCGCGCCGGGCTGGAGGCCTTGAGGGCCGCCTGCAGGCATCTCGAGTTCGCCGTGTCCTTTGGTGAAGTAGAGCTTTGGAGTTTTCTTCTCGAGGAGCTCCAAGAGGCCGGATGTGATGACCTCTTCGCCTTTGAAACCGGTCACGCGCGGGGGTTGTCCAGACATGGGATTGCCTGGCTGCGTCTCGAACATATCGTTCAAGTTCAAGAACTTGGTCCGATTGTTATCGTCGAGGATGAGGACGGCTTCCCCGTCTCCGAACTTGTATTTCTCTTGGAGCTCGACGGTGCGCTGGATGTTGCGGAAGGGGTCGACGAATTCGGGTTCGAAGTTTCCTTTCGCGGCGGTCTGGTACTCGCGGAGGGTTTGTGTGATGTCCTGCGCGATGGGGATGCCGGCGGGCATGACGGCGATGGCCTTGATGGGCTGCTTGATTTGTTTCAGCGCATTTTTGGTGAGGGGAGCGAGCGAGAACTTGGAGTTTCTCGAGTAATCGCCTCGGAAGAAGTGGCGCGAGCTGAAGTAGTTCACCATGCCGATGATGGCAGCGAACATGAGGATTTGGACGAGCACGTTGGAGCCAATGACCCAACGCCGGATCGGATTGATGACGGGGCTTTGGGCGGAGGAGTCCTTTGGTTGTGTTTCGTTAGTGGCCATGGTCTGGTCAGATTGAAAGGTTTGAGCGTGTGGGGGTTCCGTGGTTTATCGGATTAGGCTTTCCATTTCCGGAACTGGAAGACTTGGAAGTTCACGAAGAGAACGAGGATGGTCATGGAGAGGTACCAAACGACGGCGCGGGTATCGACCAGTCCCTTGGAGAACTCGGCCATGTGTTCGATGGCGGAGACGTGCGAAATGATGCTGCGCGTCGCGGGCGAGAGGTCGTTGATAACGAATGAGAGAAGGCCGAGGACGAAGAAGCCGAACACGGCGACAAAGGCCATGACGGCAGCGTTGATTTGTTGGCTGGTGAGGGCCGACGCAAGGCACCCTACGGCGGTGTAGAACATTCCGATGAGCAGCAGCATGAGGTACCCGCCGAACAGTGCGCCGGACGCGGTTGCGGTGGGTTTGTCTACGATGAACTTGAATGCGAGGAAGTAGAGGAGGCTTGGGGCCCAGAGGAGGATGTAGAAGGTCAGGGCTCCTGCGTACTTCGAGAGGACCACTTGCCAGTCGGTAACGGGCGCGGTGGTGAGGGTTTCGATGGTTCCCATCCGGAACTCATCGGCGAAGGTGCGCATCGTGATGAGCGGGAAGATGAGAATGAGGGGGAACCAGAACAGGACGGTGTTGAAGGAGACTTCGACCACGGTTGCGTCGGCCTCGATCTGGCTGAGAAGCGAGATTCCGGAGTAGAAGTTGAAGCCGGTCGCAATCAGGAAGAAGAAGATCACGACGTAGGCGATGGGGGAGTAAAAGAAGCTTTTCAGTTCGCGGCTGAAGAGGGTGAGGAAGGTACGCATGGCTGTGTGTAATGAGGTTGCGTTGGTTGCGTGAAATGGTGGCGACTAGTTTCCGCTGGTGAGGTCCACGAAGACGTCTTCGAGGCTCGCCCGCCGTTTTGCGACATCGACAACGTTCCAGTTTTTGGTTCGGGTGAGCTCGAGGATTTGCGCGAAGGGGTCTTTTTCGGCGTCGGTTTTCAGTTGGAACGTCACGCCGTGTTCGCCGCGCGTGGTGGTGATGTTGCGGACGCCGGCGATTGCGGAGAGAGAAGATTCCACTTGAGCGTCTTGAACGTCCTTACCGAGGGTCAGCTGAATTGAGCCAACGGAGCGGAGGTTGTTGATGAGGTTTTCCGGGGTGTCGGAGGCGCGAATCCGGCCTTTGTGGACGACGACGACTCTTGAGCACATGATTTCCACTTCCGGCAGAATGTGAGTGGAAATGAGAACCGTTCGACGGTGCGCGAGGTTCTTGATGAGTTCCCGGACTTGCCGGATTTGGATGGGGTCCAGACCGATGGTTGGTTCGTCGAGGATGAGCAGCTGGGGGTCGTGGACGAGGGCGTCTGCGAGGCCGACGCGCTGTTTTTGTCCTTTGGAAAGGGTTCGTACGAGTGAGCGTTCTTTTTCTTCGAGGTTGCAGAGGCCGATGACTTCGAGCACGCGTTTGCGCACGTCGCGGGAGGGGACGCCTTTCAGGGCTGCGCGGTAGGCGAGGTATTCGCAGACGCGGAGGTCATCGGGGAGGGGGGTGCTTTCGGGGAGGTAGCCGAGACGTTTGCGAGCTTCGATGGATTGCTCAAAGACATCGAATCCGGCGATGGAGGCGCGTCCGGACGAAGCGGGCATGTACCCGGTGAGGATGCGCATGGTGGTGCTTTTGCCGGCGCCGTTGGGTCCGAGGAAGCCCACGATTTCGCCTTGGCCGACCTCGAAGCTGAGGTTCTCGATGGCGGTGAAGCCTTGGTACCGCTTGGTGAGGGATTCGACTTTGATCATAGGGAAAAGATTTCTGGGGTTGGGCGGAATGGGGACAGCTGGGTGGGGGAAACGTTCAAAAAAAAATGGGGTGCACCTCTGTGAGGTGTGGGTTTTGGGGGTTCTAAGGCCAGTCGATGGCGAGTTCGCAGCGCTGGCGGGAGCGGTTTTCGTAGAAGATTTTTTTGTTTTGGATGCCGAACTCGTGGACGAGTTTCGTGCACTTGACGTCGAAGCAGCAGTACTCGGCGATTTCGAGGATTTTACCCTGACGCCACCAGGTGATGGCTTGGAGACCGTCGGCCGTTTTTCCGACGCCAAGGGATGCGCTGGCGACCGCGTCGAGGGGGACGCGCGATTTGAGGCGTTTTTCGATTTCGACGAGCAGGTCGAGGGTTGGGACGACGGAGGCGAGGTCAAGGACGGTGTATTTTTGGAGGACTTCGTAATCGAAGTTGATGAGGTTGTAGCCGACGACCATGTGTGCGCGGCGGAGTTGGTCGACGAGGGCATCCATCTCTTTTTCGCGGTAGATGCGGTAAGCGCCGGCCGCTGTGGAGTAGGTGACGGCGACGGAGACGCCCATGTCGCGTTTTTTGTCCCAGCCCCCGACGTCTTGGGATGAGCGTTGGGTTTCGAGGTCGAAATAGACAATGTCGCGTTCCATGTGGGTCTGGGAGATTACAGGGTGCGTGAGGGCCTGAGGCAATGCGACAGACGGATTGGAGGGTCCGACGGGAAAAACGTCCCTACATGGACCGGAGGTGGATGCGGTTGTTCAGACTCTGGCGCTTGAGGTTGGAGAAATCAGGGAAGCCGAGTGCGCATCTTGGTTCAGAGCGAACTCGGAGGAAATGTCACCTGCATGTCCAACTGGAACTGCTTTTCCACGACTCGCTGTGGGTGGTTGGACCAATCGGTCTCATCGAGGGGCTACCCGGCTTTGGATGAACCTTCAAAACGATGATGGTTCGAGGAGGCCGGACGGATGTGGGCTTCGCCGACAATCAAGCGCTGCGAGAAGTTGTCTGGGCTTTGCGTAGTCTGGCCGTTCAGAAGAGTTCGCCTTGGAGGGGCGAGTCGGGGGAGGGGGGGACAGCGGTTGGCGGAGTTTTTTTGGCGCGTTTGGGCGTTGGCTCGGGCTTTGGGGATGCGGGAGCCCCGAACTCGGCGGCGAGGGAACTGAGGCCGGCGGCTTCGGCCAGTTCGCGAATGCGCGTGGCATCGGGGGCAGGGACGAGTGCGTTTACCGGAAGCGGCAGTGGGAGATCGAGGTCGAGGCGAACCATTTCGCGATTGCGGCGGACGGCTTCCCCGTGATCGCTCAGTTTGAGGCGCATTTTTTCCGGGAGATCTAAAGGTAGCGCCAGCACAGCATCGAGGGAACCGTACTTGGTGAGTAATGAGGCGGCCCCTTTCGGCCCCACTCCGGGGACGCCCGGAATGTTGTCGGAACTGTCCCCCGTGAGGCTCAACAGGTCTCCGAGCAGGGCGGGTGGCACTCCCCACTTGCGCTCGACGGCTTCTGGACCCAGCAGGCCGAACGTTGCGTCCGGTGCGGGCAGGTCGTGCTTGAGGGTGGAGTAAATGAGGATGCTTTTGGTGACCACTTGCTGCACGTCCTTGTCGGACGAAGCGATGATGCAGGTGCCTCCTGCTGAGGCGGTTTGAATCGCGTAGCTGGCCATGAGATCATCCGCTTCCGTTCCGGGGAGGGATAGGTTTTTCACGCCGAAGGCTTCCACTAAATCACGGATGAGAAACAGTTGGACTTGCAGGTCCATCGGCATTTCGTCGCGCTGTTGTTTGTATTCTGGGAGCAGGGTGGTGCGACGTTCCGGGAGGCCTTCGTCCCAAATGACGGACACGGCATCGGGGGCAACGTCGGCCATGACGCGGCGCAGGCTCTTGATGAAACCGTGGGTTGCGCCGGTCGGTTCATCGCGCGCGTTGCGGAGGTCGGGCATCGCGTGGAATGAGCGATAGGCGTAATAGAAACCGTCGATGAGCAGGAGTTTCACGGGGCGGGGTTGGGGGAAGGGTTCTCGGGAGTGAGTTGTGATTTCAGCCAGTTGAGCGCTTGTTCGCGGGTGGTGAGGCGGTTCTCCATTTGCAGGGAAAGAGCCGCGTCGAGGATTCCTTTGAAGGTGGGGCTGGGAGACAGGCCCGCTTCGATGAGATCGCGTCCGGTGAGCAGCGGTTTGGGAATCAGGGGCTCGTGGGCGAAGGTCGCCAGTTGTTCGGTGAGGAAGCGGTGGTTGTCCAACATCCCGTGACTTCCTGAACAATCCACCCGGTGCAACTCGAGTTCGTCCTCGAATCCCGGACGCGCCATGAATCGGCGCAGGGTGGAGGGGCGCATGTTGCGGACGTCTTTGAACGACATGTGATTTGCGACTGCGCTGACCGTGGCGTCGATGTCTACGCGAGGGAACCGGAGTCGTGTGAGGATGGCCTCGGTCATTTCAGCACCCTGTTTTTCGTGTCCGGAGAACCGGATTCGACCGTCGGGATCGACGGACCGCGTGAGCGGTTTTGCGATGTCGTGGAATAGAACGCCGAGGACGAGGGCTGGAGTGACCTCAGGCGGCAGAAGACTCAGCATGAGGCGGGTGTGGACCCACACATCGCCTTCTGGGTGAAACTGAGGGGGTTGTGTGCAACCTTTGAGGGCTGACATTTCTGGCAGCACAGCATGAAGGAGCCCAGTTTCTGCGAGCAGGTCGAAGCCGCGAACACGGCGGGGATGCAGCAGAATGCGCATGAGTTCTTCGCGGATTCGTTCCGGGCTGACATCGACGATGGCAGCGGCGTGTTCGTGAATGGCTCGGACGGTTTCCGGATGAATCTCGAAGTCGAGGACTGTCGCGAACCGGATGGCGCGCAGGAGGCGCAGGCGGTCTTCGCGGAATCGTTCGTCGGGATTGCCGATGGCTCGCAAGAGGCGCGCGCTGAGGTCGGCTTGTCCGCCCACGTAATCGATGACGGTTTCCGTGAGGGGATCGTAGAAGAGGCCGTTGATGGTGAAGTCGCGGCGGAACGCATCTTCTTGGGCGGACGAGAAGCGGACGGTCTCGGGGCGTCGTCCGTCCACGTAGGCGCCGTCAGCGCGGAAGGTTGCGACTTGGAAGGTGGTTTCTCCGAGGAGCACGCAGATAACGCCGAACGCTTCGCCGACGGCGTAGGTTCTGGGAAAAAGACGTTGTACGTCAGCCGGTTTTGCTGAGGTGGCGATGTCAATATCGTGACACTCTCGGTGGAGCAAACGGTCACGCACACAGCCGCCGGCGAAGAGGGCTTCGAATCCTGCGTCGCGGAGGCGGCGCACGATGAAGGTGGCGTCTTTGACGAGTTCGGAAGCGTTCACGCGGAGAGTGGTAGCGTGCGGCGCGGGAGGGGGCGCGTCAAAAACGAGGGGTGATGGGCGCGCGCGGTTAGGTGACGGTTGTTTCGCGGGTGATGGAGAACTGTTCGATGCGTTTCCGCAGGGTTGCGCGGGTGATGCCGAGGAGTTTGGCGGCGCGGACTTGGTTGCCGTTGGTGACGCGCATGGCATGGAGGGTGAACTCGCGTTCGAGCCAGGGCAGGAGTTGGGTGTCGGGGCTTTGTTCCGCGAAGCGAAGGAGGGCGCGTACGGCTTGTTCGCGAGTGATTTCGCCTGCGTGCGCGAGCGGGTTCGACGGGTCCGCGACAGCGGCAACTTGCCCGAGGGGAATGTCTTTTGGGAGAAGCACGTCCGAGGTCGCGAGCACGCAGGAACGCTGGATGGTGTTCTCGAGTTCGCGGACGTTGCCGGGCCAAGAATGGCTCTCCAGGAGGCGCATGGCATCTTCGGAAATCGCGAGTTTCGGGAGGCGGAGGCGGGTGGAAATTTTTTGGATGAAATATTCCGTTAGGAGCCGGATGTCCTCCGTGCGCTGGCGAAGGGGGGGGAGTTGGATGCGAACGACGTTGAGTCGGTAGAAAAGATCCTCGCGGAACCGGCGTTCGGAGACTTCCTGTTCGAGGTTTTTGTTGGTGGCGGCGATGATGCGGACGTCGGAGCGGATGACTTGGTTGCCGCCGACGCGCGTGAACTCGCCGTCTTGGAGGACGCGCAGGATTTTGGATTGGAGTTGGATCGGCATATCGCCGATTTCGTCGAGGAAGAGGGAGCCGCCGTCACATTGTTCGAAGCGGCCGGCGCGTTGGGAGACCGCACCGGTGAAAGCGCCCTTTTCGTGTCCGAACAGTTCGCTCTCGAGGAGTTGTTCGGGGATGGCTGCGCAGTTGATGGCGACGTACGACTTGTTGTGTCGTTGCGAGTATTGGTGGACGGCACGGGCGACGAGTTCTTTGCCGGAACCGCTTTCGCCGGTGATCATGACGGGGGCGTCGGACATGGAAACGCGGCCGACCATTTTGAACACCTGCTGCATGGCTGCGGATTTTCCGACGAGCGAGTCCTGATGTTCTTCGACGGTGAGAGCGGGTTTTGCCGAGGTGGCGGCCTTCATGTCGGACTGGGCCTTGAGAGCGGAGTCGATGACGACCTTGAGGGTGAAGGGGAGTTGCTGTTTGCGGATGAAGTCGAAGGCGCCGAGGCGCATGGCTTCGATGACGGCTTGCGTGGTTCCGAACGCGCTCATCAGCACGACGATGGCGTTGGAATCGCGGTGGCGGATTTTTGCCAGAAGATCCATTCCACCGAGGGGTTTGACGTGGGTTTCGGTGAGGATGACGTCCGGCTTATTTTTGAGGAAAAGCTGGTAGGCTTTTTCGGAATCGGAGGAGATGAGGACTTTGACGCCTTGGGCGTTGAGTTGGGTTTCGACCCATTCAAGAAAATCGGTGTCGGGATCGACGACGAGTACGGTTTGAACCGGCGGCATGGGTGGGGTGGGGTTGGGTTGGGTTGAGTGGGGGTAAGGTTAGAGGCCGCCGTAGCGTCGGCGTCGGCATTTGAACTCGGCGAGTGCGGCGTGCAGGTCGGTTTCACCGAAGTCGGGCCAGAGTTTTGGGGTGACGTAGAGTTCGGTGTAGCTGAGTTGCCAGAGGAGAAAGTTGGAGAGGCGCATTTCACCGGAGGTCCGGATGAGCAGGTCGGGGTCAGGCCACTCTGCGGTGTAGAGTTGGCGTTGGAGATCGGCTTGGGTGAACTCTTCGGGGTCGAGGCGGCCATCGCGCACTTCGCGGCAGAGGTTGCGAATGGCGTCCTCGAGTTCGGTGCGTCCGCTGTAGTTGATGGCCAGAACGAGCGTCATTGCGGAGTTGGCGGCGGTGTCGCGGATGGCGGCATCGAGAGCGGTTCTTGCGGTGGCGGGGAGATCTTGGAGACGGCCAATGGCGCGGAGCTGGATGTTGTTTTGGTGGAGGACGGGGAGTTCGAGAGCGAGGAAGTGTTCGAGCAGGTGGAATAACGCATCAACCTCTTCGCGCGGCCGTTTCCAGTTTTCGGTCGAGAACGCGAAGAGCGTGAGGCATTCGACGCCGAGTTCGGCGCAGGCGGTAGTGACGGCGCGGACGGCACTTGCACCACGGCGATGGCCTTCGACGCGCGGCAGGCGACGCTCGGCGGCCCAGCGACCGTTTCCGTCCATAATCACCGCGATATGTCTCGGCACGACCGGTTCGGTGGCGGGCGGTTCAGGCAAGAGAGAACTGGAGGACGTGGTGTTCAAGGCGTGGCTCGGTCGTTAAGCTAACGAAAGGACAAGCCTTTTTTCCACGTCGAAGCGCGGGTTCAGTCAAGAACCATGGTTTGTTCCCGATTCGGGCCGACGCTGACGATGCGGAGTTGGGCGCCGCAGACTTCTGCAATTTTGAGGAGGTAGGTACGGGCGTTTTCTGGAAGGTCTTTCCAGTTCCGGATGGCGTCGGTGGGCGTTTTCCAGCCTGGCAGCTCGATGCAGACCGGTTCGCAGGCGGCGAGTTCGGCGTGGTCGAGCGGCGGGATTTCGAGGGTTTCACCGTGGAGTTTGTAGCCGGTGCAGATTTGGATGCTGTCGAGGGAGTCGAGTCCGTCGAGGTTGGTGACAGCGAGATCGTCGATGCCATTGATCATGCCGGCGTACCGGACGGCGACGGCGTCGAACCAACCGCAGCGGCGGGCGCGTCCGGTTGTTGCGCCGAACTCGCGGCCCATTCCGTGGAGCATGTCGCTGATTCCCTGATTTTCGGTGGGGAACGGGCCTTCGCCGACGCGGGTGGTGTAGGCTTTGACGACACCGAGCACGCGGTCGATGTGGTGCGGTGGGACGCCTGAACCGGTGCAGGCGCCGCCGGCGGTGGTGTTGGAGCTGGTGACGTACGGGTAGGTACCGTGATCGATGTCGAGGAAGGTGCCTTGAGCGCCTTCGAATAGGATTTCGCGCCGCTGTTTCACGGCGTTGTGGAGGTAGACCACGGTGTTGCCGATGAAGGGACGGAGGAGTTCGGCGGCTTCGGTGCACGCGGCGAGGGTGCTTTCGAAGTCGACCGGCTCGATGCCGAAGGTGGCGAGGACGGCATTATTTTCGCGGACGCGCTGTGCGAGTTTGGCGGCGAAGGCTTCGGGCAGCAAAAGGTCTGCGACGCGGAGCCCGGTTCGCGCGATTTTATCTCCGTAGGCGGGGCCAATCCCACGCTTGGTGGTGCCGATTTTTGCGTCGCCGCGCGCGATCTCCTTGGCCTCGTCCAGCTTGCGGTGATAGGGGAGCACGAGGTGCGCTGCGTCGCTGATGAGCAAGTTGGAAGCGGTGACGGAGATGCCTTTGTCGCGGAGGCCCTTGATTTCTCCGGCGACCGCGACGGGGTCGAGGACGACGCCGTTGCCGATGACGCACATTTTATCGGGGCGAAGGATTCCGGATGGGATGAGGTGCAGGACGTATTTGGTTCCCCCGACGATGACGGTGTGCCCCGCGTTGTTGCCGCCTTGGGATCGAACGACGATGTCGGCGTTTTCGGTGAGGAAATCGATGATTTTGCCTTTGCCTTCATCACCCCACTGGGCGCCGACGAGAATGGTGTTTGCCATAGAGAAAATGGGAATTGGGAACGAGGTCCGAAGGGCGGACCAAAGGGTTCCAATCTAATCCGACTGGAGGGCAGGGCAAACGAAACCCGTTTCTGGAAGCGGAGGAATGTGCTGGCCACAAAATGGGATCGGGCGGTGATGGCTGTTTCTCACGGATGGAAAGTTGTTCCGAGGGTGGAGTTTGTGATAGGTCTTGGTCATGTCGGACATTTTGCACGCAAGGCGCGGGTTTCTTCAGATTGGCGTTGGGAGCTTGGTGGCGGTGTTTGGGGCTGCTGCGGTTGCGGACACGTGTTCGGTGTGTCGGGGGTCTGGCAATGCGTCGTTGGTGTGCAGTCTTTGCAAAGGAACGGGCAAGCGGGGCGCGTTCAAGTGTTCTGCGTGTGATGGGAGACGGTTTTCGCGTTGTTCGAGTTGTGGGGGTGACGGCCAGGTAGCGGGCAAGGGGGGCGCGCAGGCGGGGTCTGGGGGTGACGGGTCCTCGAAAGGGGGTGGCACTTCGTCGGTGCCGTGTTGGCTTTGTGGCGGGTCGGGACGGCGCGGGGTCTTCAAGTGCACTGCGTGTAACGGGCAGGGGTTTCCTTCGCGGACGGGGGGCGCTTCGTCGGGATCGGGCGGGGTGTGTGCCTCGTGTCGCGGATCTGGGACGGGATCGATTGCCTGCGCGCTCTGCAAGGGGAGTGGGATGCGTGGTTCGTTCAAGTGTTCTGCGTGTGACGGGCGCCGATTTTCTCGGTGCGGTTCGTGTAACGGTTCCGGGCGGAAGTCGGGATCGTGACGCGTTTGGTGTTTGAGCGTGGGGTTGGGTCGGGGGACGACGGGGATTGAATGCGTGGTGAGGGTGGGTTTGAGTGGGGACCTATGCGTCACGACGGCCGGCTTGCAGATCAACTTCGAGAACTCTCTTTCACCCCGGGAATCGCGCCTCACGCGACCGGATCGGTCTTAGTGGCCACGGGCAATACCCGCGTGATTTGCAGCGCGATGATTGAAGAGTCCGTCCCGCGTTGGATGAAGGAGCAGTCGGTGACGGGGGGGTGGTTGACCGCAGAGTACTCGATGTTGCCGTACTCGACGTTGGACCGTAAGCAGCGGGACAGCACGCGCGGCAAGCAAGACGGGCGGAGCATCGAGATTCAGCGACTGATTGGTCGTTCCTTGCGGGCGGTGATTGATTTCGAAAAGTTGGGGCAGCGGACGCTTTGGGTGGACTGCGATGTGTTGCAAGCGGACGGGGGGACGCGAACGGCTTCCATCACGGGTGGATGTGTTGCAGCGCTTTTGGCGTGTCGGTCCCTCATGGAGTCAGGCAAGCTGAAGGCGTTGCCGTTGAAAGAGATGGTTGCGGCCGTGAGTGTTGGGGTGGTGAAGGGGGAGGTACTGCTCGATTTGGATTACATTGAGGACAAGGACGCGGAGGTGGATTTGAATCTGGTGATGACGGAGTCTGGCCGGTTTGTGGAGGTGCAGGGGTCTGGGGAGGAATCAACGTTCACGCGGGTGCAGTTGGACGCGATGCTTGAGGTTGGTGGCGCTGGGATTCGTCAGATGATTGCTGCGCAGCGCAAAGCGGTTTGGGGGTAGGGCGGGGCTGAGGTTTTTGTATGCAGGAAAAGGCTGAGGCGTCTGAGGGTGGGGCGGGTGGTTTGCGGAAGGGGCGTGGTCCGCTCTGGGTGCTTTTGGGTGCCTTTGTGGTGGGGGTTGGAGCGTTGTCGCGTTTGATTTTGGGGTGGCACGATCGGACGACGGAGTTGGTCGGGCGGGTGGTTTGGGAGGAGACGGGGGTTCGTCCGAAGGTGGTTCGGCGTGGGGTGGAGGTGCTGGTGCCGGAGGGACTGGGGCCTCGGGGGGGAGTGGCGGTGCGTGGAATGGGATTGGAGGTGGGGGCGGCGACGATTTTTCTTTCTGATCACCGGGTGGTTGTGAAGGTGGCGGTGTCTGGGAATGCGGCGGAGGTGGAGGCGTTGTTGGGAGCGATTCGACATCGGGCGGGTGCGTCACGTGTGGTTGAGGTGTCGAGGGAGTGAGGGGGGAAGGGAAGCTTTCTCCTGCGGCGGTGTGGCGTTACGGTTGTGCATGGATTCGAAGCAGAAGCGGTTGATTTGGGCTGGGGTTGCGCTGGGCGTTTCTCATGGGTTGGTGACGCGATGGATTTTTGGGATGGAGCATGGGACGGGCGGTTCGAGTTGGCGGAATGGCTATTCGGTGATGACGACCGCGTTTATTTTTGGCGCACCGCTCACCATGGGTTTCCTTTCGGTATGGATTGCGGAGATGGCGGGTCCGATTGGGTGGAAGCGGCGGATTGCGTTGCCTTGGACCTCGAGTCTTGCGGGGTTGGGGGCGACGATGTTGTTGGGGTGGGAGGGGTTGATTTGCGTGTTGATGTTGGTGCCGGTGATGATGGTGCTTGCAACCGTTGGCGGGTTGTTGGCGGTGGGTATTCGGCGGGTGATGGGGCGTGACGGACAGGTGCGGAGTGTGGTGGCGATGGCGTTGTTTCCGTTTTTGGTTGCGCCGGTGGAGCGTCTCCGCGAGCAGGGGGCAGAGGTGGTGGAGGTGCACAACGTGGTGGAGGTTTCGGCGTCTCCGGAGCGAGTTTGGCGAGAGGTCCGGTCGGTTCCTCGGATTGCGGAGTGGGAGCACACGGGTTCGTGGATGCATCGGATGGGATTTCCTCGGCCGGTTGAAGCGGTATTGGACGGGGAGGGTGTGGGTTCGGTGCGGATGGCTCGGTTTGAACGGGATCTGGTTTTTGTGGAGCGCGTGACGCAGTGGGAAGAGGCGAAACGGATTGCGTTCACGATTCGGGCGGACACCGCGAACATCCCCCCGACCACCCTCGATGAGCATGTCACGATTGGGGGACCTTATTTTGACGTGCTGGATGGCATGTACGACATCGAGGCGCTGGGGGATGGAAAAGTGCGGCTGCACCTCTCGAGCCGACAGCGCCTCAGCACGCGCTTTAATTGGTATGCTTCGCTCTGGACGACACGGGTGATGTCGGAGTTGCAGGGGTACATTCTCCGGATTGTGAAGCGGAGGGCGGAGACCGAGGGGATCTGAGGGGGGGCTATGGGTCGGATAGGTCGTATGGGACCTAAGGGGGTTCGTTTATTGCTTTTGGAGGGGCTCTTCTTTTTTTTTCTCTGATATGGCTCGTATTTTCGGTGTCTTGGTGTGGGTGCTCATCTCCGCGTTGGGGGCGGGTTCGGTGGCTTATTCTGCGTTTCACAAGGGGGAGACCATCAATGCCCTTTGGTTGGTGGTTGCGGGGCTCTGCTCGTTTGCGGTCGCTTACCGGTTTTATAGTAAGTGGTTGATGACCAAAGTGCTGGTTCTCGATGCGCATCGCGCGCCACCCGCCATTACGCATGCGGATGGGAAAGACTTTGTGGCCACAAACCGGTGGGTCGTTTTCGGGCACCACTTTGCGGCGATTGCGGGTCCGGGGCCTTTGGTGGGGCCGGTTTTGGCGGCGCAGTTTGGCTATTTGCCGGGGATGCTTTGGATCTTGATTGGCGCGACGTTGGGGGGAGGCGTGCACGACGCGATTGTCATGTTTGCGTCCATTCGGCGCGGCGGGAAATCAGTGGGGCAGATGTTGAAGGAGGAGGTCAATCCGGTGGTGGGTTTTGTGGCGATGATTTCGGTGTTGGCGATCATGACCATTTTGCTGGCAGTTTTGGGGTTGGTCGTTGTGAAGGCGTTGGCGGAGAGTCCGTGGGGCCTGTTTACGATTGCGATGACGATTCCGTTGGCCTTGGTGATGGGGTTTGGTCACACGGTGTTTGGGGTGAGTGTGCGAGGGGTGACGGTGTTTGGGATTGTCGGGCTGATTGCGAGCGTCTGGGCGGGGAGCAACCTCAAGGCATGGGGAATCGAACCTTGGTTTGACCATTCCGGGGAGACCATTGCTTGGTCGATCATGGTGTACGGGTTTGCGGCGTCGGTGCTTCCGGTTTGGATGTTGCTGGCTCCGCGGGATTACCTGAGCACCTTCATGAAGATTGGCACGGTGGCGGTGCTGGCGGTGGTGGTGATTTGGGTGGCACCCGAGTTGAAGATGCCGAAGCTGACGAAGTTTGTGGACGGCTCCGGCTTGGTGTTCGCCGGGAAAGTGTTCCCGTTCGTTTTCATCACGATTGCGTGCGGCGCTATTTCGGGCTTTCACGCGCTGATTTCGTCGGGCACCACTCCGAAGTTGTTGGATCGGGAGGACGCTGTTCGGAGCGTGGCGTATGGCGCGATGGTGACGGAGATGTTGGTGGCGCTTGTGGCGTTGGTGTCTGCGTGCGCGCTCGAGCCGGGGGATTATTTTTCCATCAATGCGGGCATTAACAAAACCATGGCACCGCAGCAGGTGGTTGAAGTCATTTCTCAGGCGGGATTTCCGGTGACCGTGGAAAGCATGGGACAACTCGCATCGGATATTGGCGAGAAGACGATGTTTGGCCGGGTTGGTGGCGCACCGACGTTTGCGGTGGGAATGGCGCAAATGTTTGCGCGCGCGTTTGGCTCGGCGTGGATGTCTTTTTGGTACCACTTCGCGATCATGTTTGAGGCGCTGTTTATTCTGACCACGATTGATGCGGGGACACGGGTTGGCCGGTTCATTTTGCAGGACTTTCTGGGGGGCATGTGGCGTCCGCTCGGCAATACGCGGAGTTTGCCGTCGAACATCTTGGCGAGTGCCTTGTTGGTGGCGGCTTGGGGATACTTTTTGTACCAGGGAGTGGTCGATCCTTTGGGGGGAATCAACACGCTTTGGCCGCTGTTTGGCATTGCCAATCAGTTGCTTGCAGTCATTGCGTTTTGTTTGGGAACCACGGTGTTGATCAAGATGGGGCGTGCAAGATACGCGGCGGTCACCGGCGTGCCCCTGTTGTTTTTGATGAGCGCCACTTTCACTGCGGGTTGGGTGAAGCTGTTTGATCCCAGTCCCAAAATGGGGTTCATCGCTGCGGTACGATTTTACTCGGAGAAGGTGGCGGGCGGCGGAACCGAAAAAGAGTTACGCGAATGGGGTGCGCAGGTGTTCAACTTCAAGGTGGATACGGTTGTTACCTCGTTTTTCTTGATTGCTGTCGCGGTCATTTTTCTAGGCTGTCTGCGCGAGTGGATTCGATTGCTCAACGGCAGCAAAGTTGCCGAGCTGCGCGAGGAACCGTACGTCCCCTTGGAGGGCCAAGCCTCCGTCTGACTCGCGCCTTGGCGAGGAGAGCGCGGACGTGGGCGAGTGTGCCGCTGAAACGCTGACGCAAAGAACGCGCGCGGCTGGGGTGTTAACTTCACAGAGGCTTCGCTGATAACCCTTGCGTGTTCGCGGGGGATGCGGCAAAGCCAACCGGTTTGAAGATGTATTTCCCCATGAGCGTTCTCCTCCGATTGATGGTTTTGAGCCTGTTGGCAGGTGTTTCCCTGACACCCGTTTTGGGGCAGGAGACGCCGGTCTCGCTGGAGATTGCGAAGGACCAAGGCCGTCAGAAGTCACGTTTTTTGAAGCCAAGTGCGGGCAAGGAGAAGCCGGTCGACGCGGTGCCGGACGCGAATGTCGCCGACTTTCACACGGTGGTTCAGCCCCTGTTAGCGAAGAGTTGTGCGGGGTGCCATGGGGCGAAGAAGTCGGAGGGACGGTTGCGGTTGGACAAGCTGGATGCGGATTTGGTGAAGGGGGCGGATGTGGAGCGGTGGCGCGAGATTTACAATGCCCTGATCAAAGCAGAGATGCCGCCGGACGATTCGAAGGAGGCGCCGCTGACGGAAGAAGCGCGCGGAGTGATTGTGCAGTGGTTGGGAGAGGAGATGCACAAGGCGTCGATGGTTCGTCGGGGTAATCAGGACCAGTCGTCGTTCAGGCGTTTGACGAAGTACGAGTACAACTACGCGTTGCAGGATTTGCTCGGCTTGGATTTTTCGTTCGCGGGCAAACTGCCTCCGGATACCGCTTCGGAGGACGGATTTAAGAACCGATCCGATTTGCTGCAGATGTCGGCGATGCAGTTCCAGAGTTACCGTGAGATTGGGCTGAGCGCGTTAAAACGGGCGGTGGTCATCGGGGAACGTCCGAAGCCGGTCACGTATGTGATTTCGATGGCGGACCAGATGAAAACGGCTCTGGCAGCCAAGGATGCGAAGCGATTTGAGCGAGGGGACGAGAACGCGAAGAAGTATGTGAACGCGCAGCACCTTCTCGACCGCGAAACGGGCGCGGGCGTTCAGATTCCGCAGGGACAGGCGCAGCCGACGGAGAAGGTTCCGTTTGGCGAGGCGAGTTCGGTTTCACCGGTGGCGTGGGTGCTTCCGGCTTCGGGAGAGGTGAAGCTCAACCTTGACCGCTTTTTGCCGGATGAAGGGGTGATGCGCGTGCGGATACGGGCGGGTCGCACGAGCATGAATCCGGACGAGTACGCGGGGCTGCGTTTGATTTTCAGCGCGCACACGAGCAACAACGCCAACTTTTCGCAAACCATCAGCACGCGCGATGTGCAGGTCACGGCGTCAGCGGATCAGCCGGAGTTCGTTCATTTCGATATCCCGTTGAGCGACATTCAGCGGAATCCGTTTCGCAAGCTGACGACGACGTTTCCGCGCCGGGACGAGTTTTTACACATCCGCAATGTTTCCAATGCCTTCAGTGGTTCGGAACGGATGAAGGTGATGGTGGATCGGGTGGAGATTACCGCGCCGTTCTACGAGCAGTGGCCACCGAAGTCCCACACGAACATCTTCTTTGAGAGTCCGAATCGGTCTGATGAATCCGCGTATGGGCGGGAGGTCATCGGACGCTTTTTGCGCCGGGTTTGGCGGCGGACTGTGGCGCCGGACGAGGTGGGTGCGTTCATGGGATTGTTTGCGAAGTATCGTCCGGGTTTTGCGACGTTTGAGGAGGCGATGGTTGAGGTATTGGCGACGGCACTGGCGACGCCGGAGTTTCTGTATCTCACTCCGCGGCAAGCTCCTGTCGTGGAGGAAAAGGCGGGGAATCGGATCGACGCGTTTGAGTTGGCGAGTCGATTGGCGGTATTTCTCTGGGCGAGTCTTCCGGACGAGGAGTTGATTGCGCAAGCGGAGTCAGGGGCGCTTCGGCGGCCGGAGGTTTTGAGCGCCCAGGTGAAGCGCATGTTGGCGGATGCACGGTCGAAGCGGTTTTCCCAACAGTTCGTGGATCAGTGGCTGGGTTTGGAGCGGATCAACAGCGTGACCCACATCAAGGACGCGTCGCTCATGGATGCCATGTTGGAGGAACCGGTGGCTGTGTTTGAGGAGGTGCTGCGCAACAACGGGAGTGTGATGGATTTTTTGGACAGCAATTACGCGGTGGTGAATGAGCGGCTGGCGGTGCATTACGGGATTCCGAAGGTGTTTGGTCCGCATTTCCGGAGGGTGGCCGTCGAACCTCGGCACGGGCGCGGCGGGATGCTGACGTGTGCGGCGATGCTTGCGATTAACTCGGACGGCAAGGATTCGCATCCGGTGAAACGCGGGGTTTGGTTGTTGCAGCGGATGTTGCATGACCCGCCGCCGCCACCACCGCCGAATGTGCCGGAGGTGGATTTGACGGATCCCGAGATTTTGAAAATGACGTTGAAAGAGCGGATTGTGAATCACCGCAACCAACCGGCGTGCGCGTCGTGTCATTCACGGATTGATCCGTGGGGGATTGCGTTTGAGAACTTTGACGCGCTGGGTGCTTACCGAACTCAGGTGAATAGCAAGCCGGTGGACGCGAGTTCGGAGTTGTTTAATCGGCAGAAGTTGGCGGGGGTGGACGGGTTGAAGCGGTATTTGTTGATGGAGCGGCAGGATCAGTTTGCTCAAGCGATGGTGCACAAGTTGACGGCGTATGCGCTTGGCAGGCCGCTGGGATTTGGGGACCGTGCTGACATTGAGCGGTTGACCTTGGAGCTGCGGCAGCGGGGCGATCGGTTGGTCGATTTGATTCAGTTGATTGTCGGCAGCGATATTTTTAACGCGAAACAGTAGGAGGATGCATCTTATGAATGGAAAGACACTTGCAATGAATCGGCGCACTTTTCTTCGTGGTACGGGCGTCGCGTTGGCGCTGCCTTGGTTTGAGACGTTCTCCGCATTTGGCGCGAAGCAGGAAGGTGTGCCGAAGCGGTTTTTGAGTGTGTACCATCCGGACGGTGTGGGTTTGCCGTTGAAGTCGGATCCGGCTTGGGAGGACTGGAGTTGGTTTCCGCGCGGAGGGGAGAAGGACTTCGTGCTGACCAAGGTGTTGGACGTGTTGGAGCCGCTTCGGAACGACATCACGATTTACTCGGGTCTTTCGCACCCTGCGGCGCGTCAGGTGCACGGGCATTCGAATGCGGACCAGTATTTGACGGGTGCGAACATTGGCGGGAGTGGGCCGTACAAGAACACGATTTCGTTGGATCAGGCGTACGCGGAGCACATTGGCGATCAGACGCGTCATGCGTCGCTGGTGATGTCAACGAACGGGGGTATTGGGGGGCCGCGCGGGGCGCAGACGCAGTCGTTTAATCGCGAGGGACGTCCGATTCCGGCGATGAACAAGCCGCGCCAGATTTTTGAGATGTTGTTTGTGACGAGCGGGAAGGATGCGGCGGAGCGGTTGGCGCGGAGCAAGAGTGCGTTGGATTTGCTGATTGAGAACACGCGTTCGCTGAAGCGGCAGTTGTCGAGTCGGGACCAGGAGACGTTGGCGCATTACCTTGATGCGGTGCGTGATACGGAGGTGAAGTTGGCGAAGGCGCAGCGCTGGATTGATACTCCGGTCCCGTCGGTGGACACGAGCCGTTTGCATCTGGATGCGGAGCCGAAGGAGGCGAAGCTGTATTTCCAGACGATGTACGAGCTGATTTATTTGGCGTTTCTCAGTGATTCGACGCGGGTTGCGACGTTCCAGTTGGGGCGTGAGAATGGGGAGGGGCCGCACGATTTATTGTCGCTGGCGGTGGGGCTTCCGGGGGCGCACGGGTTGACGCATGCGGTGAAGAAGCCGGGGGGTTGGCAGAACTTGGGGACGTACAACCGTTATCAGGCGGAGGAGTTTGGTCGGTTTGTGCAGCGTTTGCGGGAGACGCAGGAGCCTGCGGGGCAGGGGAATATGTTGGACAACACGTTTGCGATGCACGGATCAGCTTCGAGCAGTTTCCATTTGTCTCGAAACTATCCGATCATTTCGGCTGGCGGCAAAAACCTGGGGTTCAAGAACGGGCGTTACCTCAAGTTTGGGAAAGGGAATGAGGACAACCAAGCGGGGGCGGGGATTGATTCGGACGCTGGCTGGACGGGCAAGATTCAGGCGGAGGAGCTTCCGCTCTCGAACTTGTTTGTCACCGTTCTCCAGCGGCTCGGAGTGGAGACGGACGTCTTTGGCGGCTGTAAAGGGACCTTGGAGCGCGTTTGAGGCGCGGGCGGGGTTTTCGCTGGCCGTGTGGTTCGGCCAGCGGGGATTACCGTTTTGCTTCAGCGGAACTCAATCCAGTTGAGGCCGGCTTCTCCGGATTTTTCGCATCGAGCCACCACGCAGAGGTCGTGCAGGCCGGTTGCGGTGAGGGGGATGACGATGTCCTCAAACTTTCCTTCCGCCGTGTGAGGTAACGGGACGCGGGCGAGCAGTTCGCCGGCGGGGCTTCCTTTGCGTAGTTCGAAGGCGGCGGCGGTGGGTTTGAAGCTGCCGGCTCGGACGGTGAGTTGTTTGATGCCGTCGAGGCGGATGTCCTTGAAGGTGATGTGGGCTCCGTCGTTGAAGCGGCCGATGAGGCCTGTTTCGCCCTCGACTTGTTCGACGGCAGACATGCCGTGATTGGTGTCGTAGAGAGCGGCCTTCTTCCTTCGCGAATGGAGTACAATGGTTTGTTCGCCGCGCAAACGGGGGAGGGTGCCGCCTTTCCCGTCATCGGTGTAGGCTGCGGTGAGGACGAGCACCCCTTCTCCGGTGCGGTCCCCTTTGTCGGGTTTCGCAGGGGCTTGAAAAGTGCCAGAAGCACCTTTTGAGACGGGAAGCGCCTGGGCGGACGCGAGCGAAAGAATCCAGTCAACCATGGCGCGCACCTCGGGCGCTGTGTGTTGGGGATGGGGCGGCATGGGCATCTGGCCCCAAACCCCGCCGCCACCGTTCAGGATTTTGGTGGTCAGCCGTGCGGGGGCGTCTTTGTCGGACTGGTAGCGCAGGGCGACGTCGCGATAGGCGGGTCCGGCCGAGGCGGTGCGTTCGGCATGGCAGGCGAGGCAGGTGCTGGCGCGGATTTTCGCCAAACCGGGGTCGATGGCCTCGATGCCGTCGGAAGCAAATCGGCGTGCTCGGAACTCGCCGTCCAAGGTGGCGTCAGATTCGCGAACAGGGTCGCCATCGGATTCGGTGATTTTCAGCGCGTAAGGGAGGGCTTCGCTCCAATCGAAGAAGGATCCGTGCGGGGGATTCGCGATGTGCACGGTTGGGCGCGCATTTCCGACGTAGACGGTGGTTTTTGAGGGTGCGGATGCGCCGTGGGAATCGGTAACGGTAACGCTGACCTCATGGGCTCCGTTGGTGGAGAGAACGTGCTCGAGGCGGTCGCCGGTCGCGGCGAGAGGCTGGCCGTTGAGGGTCCACTGGAAGCGGAGCGTATCGCCATCGGGATCGCTCGAACGGCCTGCATTCGCCTTCACGGCGAAGGGCGCAGTTCCCGCGGTTTCGGCGAGGTCGAGGCGAGCGACAGGAGGGCGATTGCCGCGCCGGTAAACAAGCCGCGAGATTTGGCTGTCCGCGTTATTCCACCATTGGTCGCCATACTCGATGAGGTAGAGCGCGCCGTCGGATCCGATTTTTAAGTCGATGGGGCGACGCAGGTTGGCGCCTCCGATGAGGGGCTCGAGTGTGGGGGGCGATGCGGAGAGGTCGGCGACTTGAATCCAGTTTCGCATCCACTCGTAAACGAAGAGTTTTCCGTCGAAGCGCTCGGGGAGCCGGATTGCTGACGGGTGCTTGGGGTCGAAGTGGTAGACGGGGCCGGCCATGACGGAGCGTCCGCCGCTTCCCACGCTGGGGAACTCTTTTGAGGCGGTGGACGAGTACCAGAGCAGGGCGGGTTTTGCGGGAGGCAACTGGCGGGTGCCGGTGTTGTTGGGCGAATCGTTGCGGGGCGTGTCGGGGGATTGGCGACGGATTTCCTTTTTGGCGTCGAAGTCGAAGAGGGGCAGGGCCTCGTTGGGGCCGACGAAGTAGGGCCAGCCGAAGTTGGCGGCGGTGCGGGTTGCGTTGATTTCTTCGTAACCGAGGGGGGTGACACCGAGTTCGGGGACGACGTTGGGTCCAACATCGCCGATGTAGAGGGTGCCGGTTTGGTCGTCGACTGTGATGCGGTAAGGGTTGCGGATGCCCATGCAGTAAACTTCTGGCGCACCGTCTTTACCGTCGGCGAAGAGGTTGTCTGCGGGGATGGTGTAACGGCCGTCGGGGGTGGGGTGGATTCGGAGGATTTTCCCGCGCAAATCGCGCGAGTTGGCGGCGGAGCGCTGTGCGTCCCAGCTCTTGCGACCGGGGCGCGGATCGACGGGGAGACCGGGGTTGTAGTGGCAGTTGTCGCCGTTGCCGATGTAGAGGTCGCCTTTGGCGTCCATCCACATGGCGCCTCCCATGTGGAAGACGTGTTCGGTGTCGTACTCCCACGCGAGGAGGACGCGTTCGGAGGCGGGGTCCATGCGTTGATAACGCACCGTGAAGCGGCTGACGCGCATGGTGCCGGTTTTTTCAGCGGGGCAGAACAGCGCGAACAAGTGCCCGGTTTTGACGAAATCTTTGGCGGCGGCGAATCCGAGGAGGCCGACTTCGCCTTTGGCGTGGGTCGGGACGGTGCCGAGGGTGGTGACGAGGCGCGAGGTGGGGTCCCAAACTTTGACGGTGCCCCAGAACTCGACGAAAAGGATGCGCCCGTCGGGCAGGCACTCCAGCTGGAGGGCGTCGCGGCAGTTGGGGACGAGGATTTCCTTTTCGAGGCGTGCGGGGTCGAACGGCTCCGCTGCGTGGAGCGGAAGGGCGGATAGGGTCGCTAAGAGCAGGGGGAGGAGGGGGCTGAAGCGCATGGCAGAGGGAAGAGCACGAGTGAGGCCGCGGTTGCGGGGCGAGATTTTCTGCGAGAAGGAGCGTTGGTGGTCGGAAGATGCTTTGGTTGGCAAGTCATCGGCGAACGTCGAAGTGAGGCCAAGTGCGCTAAAATAGTGATGGTCCAAGTGATAAAAGCAACTTTGCGCCGTGCCGACGATGGCACTAGGCGTGCTATAAGGGGCTTCATAAAAATGGTTTGCAACGATAATAGTTCTAGCGGAATGGCGCTTCGGGTGGGGAGGCCCATTGCCTCAGGAACGCTAGGTTTCTGCGTTTTCTTTTGGCTGCTCGTGCTGGGAGGGTTGGTGGAGGCGGCGCCGACGGTGACGAATGTGCGGGCGGCGCAGCGGGCGGGGACGAAGTTGGTGGATGTGGATTACGATTTGGCGGGGGCGAGCGGGACGGTGAACGCGTTTTTGCGGGTGTCGTCGGATGCTGGCGTCACGTGGACGGTGCCGGTGACGTCGGCGACCGGGGCGGTGGGGGCGGTGACGGGGGGGACGGACAAGCGGATCACGTGGAATGCGGGGGTGGACTGGAACGGGCAGTACACGACGCAAATGCGGTTTCGGGTGTTGGTGGATGATTTGGTGGCGCCGACGGATTTTGTGGCGGTGGTGGGAGGGACGTTGCCGGGAACTTCTCCGATGGGGGCGGTTCCCGTGGGGACGTTTTACATTGGGAAGTACGAGGTGCAGTGGGGAGAGTTTCAGACGGTGCGGACGTGGGCGGCTGCGAATGGGTATGACATTGGGAGCGTGGGGGCTGGGGGCGCAAGCAATCGTCCGGTGACGAATGTGAGTTGGTATCAGGCGTTGAAGTGGTGCAACGCGCGGAGTGAGAAGGAGGGGAAGACGCCGGTGTATTCGGTGAGTGGAGCGGTGTATCGGACGGGGGATTCGGTGCCGACGGTGGATGGGAATGCGAATGGTTATCGATTGCCGCTGGAGGCGGAGTGGGAGTGGGCGGCTCGGGGAGGGGTGTCGTCGTTGGGGTATACGTACAGTGGGAGTAACACGATTGATAACGTGGCGTGGTATACGACGAATTCTGGAGGAGCGACGAAGGTGGTTGGGACGAAAGCGGCGAATGAACTGGGGATTTATGACATGAGCGGGAATGTGCGGGAGTGGTGCTGGGATGCGTTTGGCGCCAATCGGCGGTACCGGGGCGGCGGTTGGGGCAGCGCGGCGGGCGGCTGCGCCGTGGTGCTCCGGAGCAGCAACACTCCGGCCTTCAGCAACAACTACTACGGGTTCCGCCTCGCCCTCAGTTCAGTCCCATGAGCAGGAGCAAACAGAGCGAAGCGGGGTGGATGGGGCAGCCGGAGCGAGGGACGAGCGGAGGGGGCACCAGCCATGCCGCGGAGCGAGGGGGGGGAGCGGGGGCCGGAGGCCCCCGCGGGTTGGTATTTTTGCGAACAGGGAGGAGGGAGTTATGCCGTTTGAGTTTGTGAAAGTGTCGGTGAGTGGCCAAGGGGGAGGCAAGGAAGCGCTGAATCGCCTTTTGAAAGGCGGTCGGATTGCGTCATTGCGGAAAGAATTTGTTGCGCAGGGTGAGGATTCGTTTTGGGCGTTTTGCGTGGAGTACCTTGAGGGAGGAGAGGGTGGGGGCGGGATTGGTGGAGAGCGGCGTGGGGGTGGGCCGAAGGTGGATTACCGAGAGGTGCTGGCAGAGGCTGAGTTTGTGATTTTCTCGCGATTGCGTGATTTGCGGAAAGCGATTGCGGATAAGGAGGCCGTGCCGGCGTACTCGATTTTCACCAACGAGCAGTTGGCCGCGATGGTGACGGGCAAGGTGGATTCCATCTCGGGGATGGAGGCGATTCCCGGAATTGGGGCGGCGCGTGTTGGGAAGTATGGAGAGGCGTTTTTAGCGTTACTGAAATCGGCGAAAGGAGGCGGCGCGTGAAACGGCGAGGAGGGTTGTGGTATGCAGTGATGGAGAGGTCGAACTGGGTGCGTGCTTTTCATCGGGCGGCGCGCGGCAAGCGATATCGAGGGGAGGTGCGTGCCTTTGGGGCGGATTTGGACGCCCATTTGGATCGGTTGCGTGAGGCGGTTGCGAGCCGACAGTTTGAGCCGGGGCGATTTGAGGTGTTTCGGGTTTTTGAGCCGAAGGAGCGGGTGATTCATGCCGCGCCGTTTGAGGAACGTGTTTTTCAACACGCTCTGATGAATATTTGCGAGCCAGTGCTGGATGCGCGGTTGATTGATTCGACATGCGCATGCCGAGCTGGGCGGGGTCAGCCGGTTGCGATTGCTTCGGCTCAGCGGGGCGCGCGGGAATACGGGTGGTACCTTAAACTGGATATTCGCAAGTACTTCGAGTCTGTGCCCCACGATTTGTTGATGAAGGGGTTGCATCGTGTTTTCAAGGATGAGGCGGTGTTGTACTGGCTGGAGAAAGTGGTGCGGAGTCACGCGTCTGCGCCAGGACGCGGGCTGCCGATTGGGAGTTTGACGAGTCAGCATTTGGCGAACTTCTTTTTGGGAAGGTTGGATCGCTTTTGTTCGGAACATGCGTTGGTGGGTCGCTATGTGCGGTACATGGATGACTTTGTTTGCTGGGGAGCTGAGAGGGAGGGAATGAAGCAGGTTGGTGCGTCGATTCGGGATTTGGTGCATGGCGAGTTGGGGTTGGCGCTCAAACATGCGCCGTGTCCGCAACCGACGTCGCGTGGGATGGATTTTCTAGGTTATCGAATTTTCCCAAGTCACCTGACGTTAAGTCGGCGTAGTCGGGTGCGGTATGCGAGGAAGGTGCGGTTTCTGGAGCGACTTCACGAGGAAGGACGCGTGACGGAGGCGGCGTTGCAAGAGCGGTTGACAGCACTGGTGGCATTTACGTTGCCGGTGCGTGCGGCGGCGTTCCGGCGGCGGGTGCATGGGAGGCAGAGGTCGACGGCCATGTGGCGCCAATCGGCGGAACCGGGGCGGCAGTTGGAACAACACGGCGAGCAACTGCACCGTGGTGAACCGGAACAACAACACTCCGACCAACAGCAACAACAACAACGGGTTCCGCCTCGCCCTCAGCTCAGACTCTTGTCGGCTGTTGATGGCAGGACAGAAGGGGGACTGAACCGGTCGTCGTCCAGCTCGTTTGCATCATTGGCAAGCGACGAAAGAGGGTGCAGCCCGCTCGGCGCTGGTAGTTCCGCTGATGTTGGGGCGACGGTTCCGAGCGGGCGTTTGGCTGTGTTTAGCGGCGATGGCTCTGGCTCACAAAGCGGTGGAAATGGCGGGGAAATTTTGCCGAGGCTAATCCCATGAATGCGGGCCGCCTGATTCGTAGTTTGGTGTGGTGCTGGGTGGTGGGCTGGTTGGGGGCCGCTTCTGCAGGCGCTGCGATGGTGAGCGGGGATTCACCCAATACGGTGGTGGATAGTCGGGATCCATTGGTGGCGAATGTGCGTGTTGGGCAGCGGGTGGGGACGAAGTTGGTGGATGTGGACTATGATTTGTCGCGGGTGAATGGGCCGATCAACGTGCGGTTGCAGGTGTCTTCGGATGGGGGTGTGACGTGGACGGTGCCGGTGACGTCGGCGACGGGGGCGCTTGGGGCGTCGGTGACGGCGGGGACGGACAAACGGGTGACGTGGGATGCGGGTGTTGATTGGAACGGGCGGTATTCGACGCAGATGCGGTTTCGGGTGGTGGCGGATCCGTCGGATTTTGTGACGGTGGCGGCGGGGACGTTGCCGGTGAGTTCGCCGTTGGGAGCGGTCGCGGTGGGGATGTTCAATGTTGGAAGGTACGAGGTGCAGTGGGGAGAGTTTCAGGCCGTTCAAACATGGGCGGCGGCGAATGGATATGATATCGGCGGCGTTGGCGCAGGGGTGGGAAGCAACTATCCGGTGACGAATGTGAGTTGGTACCAAGTGGTGAAGTGGTGCAATGCGCGGAGTGAGCGAGAAGGGAAGACGCCGGTGTATTTGGTGAGCGGTGCGGTGTATCGGACGGGGGATTCGGTGCCGACGGTAGATGGGAATGCGAATGGTTATCGATTGCCGCTGGAGGCGGAGTGGGAGTGGGCGGCTCGGGGAGGGGTGTCGTCGTTGGGGTATACGTACAGTGGGAGTAACACGATTGATAACGTGGCGTGGTATACGACGAATTCTGGAGGAGCGACGAAGGTGGTTGGGACGAAAGCGGCGAATGAACTGGGGATTTATGACATGAGCGGGAATGTGTGGGAGTGGTGCTGGGATGCGTTTGGCGCCGATCGGCGGAACCGGGGCGGCAGTTGGAACTTCGCGGCGAGCGGTTGCCCCGTGGTGTACCGGAGCAACTTCACTCCGACCGGCAGCGGCAACGGCGTCGGGTTCCGTGTCGCCCTCAGTTCAGTCTCATGGAACGCGGACTCCTCCGACAGCGTGGTGGATAGTCGGGAGGTGTTGGTGAGCAATGTGCGGGCGGGGCAGCGGGCGGGGACGAAGTTGGTGGATGTGGATTACGATTACTTGGGGGTGAGCGGGACGGCGAATGTGGTGTTGAAGGTGTCTTCGGATGGGGGTGTGACGTGGACGGTGCCGGTGACGTCGGCGACGGGGGCGGTTGGAGCCTCGGTGGTGGCGGGGACGAACAAGCGGATCACGTGGGATGCTGGTGTGGATTGGAACGGGCAGTATACGACGCAGATGCGGTTTCGTGTGGAGGTGGATACGGGGATGGTGTCGGTGATGGGAGGGACGTTGCCGGTGAGTTCGCCGATGGGAGCGGTGGCGGTTGGGACGTATTCGATTGGGAGATACGAAGTGCAGTGGGAAGAGTTTCAGATGGTGCGGACGTGGGCGGCGGCGAATGGGTACGACATTGGGGCTGTTGGTGCTGGGGTAGGGAGCAACTACCCAGTGGCGAATGTGAGTTGGTATCAGGCGGTGAAGTGGTGCAATGCGCGGAGCGAGAAGGAGGGGAGGACCCCGGTGTATTTGGTGAGCGGAGCAGTTTATCGAACGGGGAACTCAGTGCCGACGGTGGATGGGAATGCGAATGGGTATCGATTGCCGCTGGAGGCGGAGTGGGAGTGGGCCGCGCGTGGTGGGCTTCAATCGCAGGGGTACACGTACAGCGGGAGCAATACGGTCGATGATGTGGCGTGGTACACCACGAACTCAGGCGGAGCGACGAAGGCGGCAGGGACGAAAGCGGCGAATGAGCTGGGGATTTATGACATGAGCGGGAATGTCAATGAGTGGTGCTGGGATCTAAATGGAGCCAACCGACAGAGCCGAGGTGGAGGCCGCGTTAACTCAGCAATTCAGTGCACCGTTGGCTATCGAGCAACGCTCTCCCCCACTGGTAGTAGTCTGAATGACGGCTTTCGTATTGTATCGCCTCTCGTGTCAGTCCTGAGTTCGGATTCGGGCGACCGTTTAGTCGACTCGCGGGATCCAGTGGTGATTACCTCTCAGCCTGTGGGAGCGACGGTGAATCCCGGTGACGCGGTGAGTTTGAGTGTGACGGCTACGGGGACTGGGCCGTTGAGTTATCAGTGGCGCAAGGGTGGGGTGAACATTGTTGGTGCGACATCGGCGACGTATGCGATTGGCGCGGCGGTGGAGGGGGATGAGGGGAGTTATACGGTGGTGGTGACGAATGGGGTGGGGAGTGTGACGAGTGCGGCGGCGTTGGTGAGTGTGAATGATTTGGTGATCACGGCGCAGCCGGTTGGGTTGACGGTGAATCCGAGTGCGGTGGCCAGTTTTAGTGTGACGGCGGTTGGTGTTGGGACGCTGACGTATCAGTGGCGCAAGGATGGGGTGAATATTGCGGGGGCAACTTCGTCGACGTACACGATTGCTTCTGTGCAGCAGGGGGATGAGGGGAATTACACGGTGTTGGTGCGGGGGGCGTTGGGGAGCGTGACGAGCACGGCGGCGGCATTGAGTGTGAACGATTCGGTGGTGATTTCACGGCAGCCGGTTGGGGCGACGGTGAATCCTGGGGCGGCGGTGACGTTGCGTGTGACGGCGACGGGGACGGGTCCGCTGGCGTATCAGTGGCAGAAGGGAGGGGGGGATATTGTGGGGGCGACGTCGGCGACGTATG
>JBIIXW010000120.1:0-9927 GCA_044347165.1 Chthoniobacteraceae bacterium | reverse complement strand
CTTCCTGCTCCAGCTTGAAAACCGTCAAATCATTGCGTTTGAAGAGGGCAATCAACTCTTTGATATCCTTCAGGTTCATAGAAAACAGCTTTTCGGAAGGCTTCGAGACACCTCAGACCCGTCCCCCGGGCACAGCCCAGACTCAAAATCGTCCAGTCCGTTCATCGGTGTCTCTGATGCTCACGTTTCTCACGTTTTTGGGGGAACAGGCACTCTCCCTGCATCCGGATGGACCAGTTGCCCAGAGAGCGCCGTGAAGCTACCCCCCCCAACCTGTTGGGTCAAGAACCGGAAAACCATCAGTAAAACCGCAACCTATCGACATCCCTCGCCCAAATCCGCATTGGCTAACGTCTCCTTTTCGCTTTCATCTCAACCCCATGCGCCGCTCCCTCCACCCGTTGCCCCTGCTCGCCGCGCTCATCGCCGCCCTCCTCTCCGGTTGCTCCAACGACCCGAACGTTCCGCCATTCCAAACCCATCGTCCCGACGGTTCACCTTGGCTCGTTCGCTACGGAGCCACCCCCGAAGACCCAAGGTCCCTCGACCCCCAAGTCTCCTATGACAACGTCAGTCGCCGCATCCTTGAGCCGATTCAAGAATGCCTGCTCGAGTACCACCCCTTCAAAACCGACCCCTACGAACTCCAACCCTGCCTCCTCGAGTCCCTCCCCGTGCGCGAACCACGCGCCGAAGGAAAAATCGCCTACCGGTGCATTCTCAAAAAAGGGGTTCGTTTCCACGCAGACCCGTGCTTCGGCACCAACGCGACCAACCGAACCATCACCTCTGCCGACGTCCGCTACGCTTTCCAACGCATCGCCGACCCGGCGGTTGAATCCCCTGCGCTTGCGAACCTCGCGGATTATGTCACCGGTCTCCAAGCAGCCTCAGATGCCGCAAAAAAGGCCGGAACGTTCGATTACGACGCCCCCTTCCCCAGCATTGAAATCGTCAGCGACCACGAGTTTGTTCTGCACCTCGACCGCGCTTACCCCCAAATCCTTTACTGGCTCGCGATGCACTTCACGGCCCCCGTCGCGCGGGAGGCCGTCGAGTACTACGACGGGAAAACCCACGACGGAGTCGCGCGCGATTTGTTCCGTTTCCACCCGGTTGGCTCCGGCCCCTTCAAAATCGGAGAATGGGTTCGCGGAAAACGCATCCGCCTCGTTCGCAACCCAGACTACAACACGACCCGATTCCCAACCGATGGCTGGGAACCCGCGCGCGAAGATGAGCTCCGGCCCCTCGCCAATCTCCCGCTGCCGCTCGTTGACGAGGTCCAGATGACCATTTTTCGAGAAGTCATCCCCATCTTCCTGCTGTTCCGCCAAGGATACCTCGACGGCATGGGCGTGGGTAAGGATGCGTTCTCCAGTCTGATGACGCCGTCCCGCGAACTTTCGCCAAAGTACCGAGACCGCGGCGTCACGCTCCACCGCGACATCGAACCCAGCACCTACTACATGCACCTCAACTTCGAGGACCCTGTGCTCGGGAAAAACAAGAAGCTGCGCCAAGCCCTCTCCTCGGCCTTCGATAAAGAATCCTTCGTCAGCATCTTCTTCAACAACGTCCCTGTCCCCGCAGAGCAACTCCTCCCGCCCGGAATCCCCGGCCATCAGCGCGAGTTCAAAAATCCTTACGGCTTCAATCTCGAGCGCGCCAAAAAGCTGATGACTGAAGCCGGTTACCCAAACGGACGAGACGCATCCGGCAAACAGCTCGAAATCGCGATTGAAACCACCGCGAACAGTGCCGACGAGCGAACGTGGGCGGAGTTCGAACAGCGGCAGTTTGAGGAGCTCGGAATCAAGGTGAAGATCAATGAGAACACCTTTGCCCGCATGATGGAGAAATTGGATCAGGGTAGCTTCCAGATTGCCTCTGGAAGTGGTTGGGGCGCGGACTACCCAGATCCCGAAAACTTCTTCTTCCTTTATTACAGCAAGAATACTCCGCCCGCGGGCAAGAACGCCGGCCGCTACAACAACCCCGAGTTCGACCGCCTGTTCGAACAGATGGCCGTCATGGAAAACTCCCCCGAGCGCGTGGCCATCGCCCATCGGCTGAATGACATCCTCAGTGAGGACGTTCCGCAGATCCTCACCCAGCACAAGTCGCTCTTCGCCCTCGCCCAACCTTGGGCTCCCCGAACCCAGAGCAATCCGATGCTCGAAGGTGGCCTCAAGTATTCCGTGCTGCTTCATGCCCCTCGAGAGGCGTTGCGCAAAGAATGGAACCGCCCGTCTTACACCGTGCCAGTTGCCCTCGCCGCTCTCGGTTGCGCGCTGGTTCTGGGGCTCGGTCTCGTCCGCCCAAAGAACTAACCTTCTATGTTCGCCTACCTTATCCGTCGCCTGCTCTACGCCGTTCCGATTGTGCTCGGGGTGATGCTGATCACCTTCGTGCTCTTCTTCGTGGTGCAAAGCCCCGAGGCCCTCGCGCGCCGAGTCCTCGGTCCAAAAGCCTCCCCCAAGACTGTCGCGAACTGGATGCACAATCGGGGTTACGACAAACCGCTCCTCATTAATCGCAATGTTCGGGTCAGCTTCGGAAAAGACACTCCCGCCGAAGCAGGGCGTCCTGGACTAAAGGTTGGCTTCGTCAACGGATCATCGCCGGAGGAGGCCGCAGGCCTTCTCCCGAACGACCGTCTGCTATCCATCGATGGAAAAACAATCGCGTCATCCCGCGAATTTGAAGCCCACAGCAGTTCCCGTCTGGCCGGACAAACGGCGGTGTTTCAAGTTGCGCGAGAAGATAAAACGCTCGACCTCACAGTGTACTACGCCGAGCCGGCTCCGTGGCACGACTCGCTCTTTTTCGCTCAACTTCAAAAGCTGACGCGCTTTGATTTCGGCAAATCCGACATTACGAGTCGCGACCTTTCCGAGACCTTCAAGGCAGGAGCGATTCCCTCGCTCCTGATTACGGTGCCCGCGTTTCTCGTTGGACTCGTCACCTCCCTTGCCATCGCGTTGTTCCTCGTCCTGCTCCGGAACTCGCTGCTAGACACGCTCAGCACCGTGGCCTGCGTTGCCCTGATGAGCGTTCCTTCGATGGTTTATATCATCACCGGACAATATCTTGCGGCGATTCAGATGCGCCTGTTCCCGGCCTTCGGATTTGATTTGGCGGGGTTATCCACCGCCAAGTTTTTGCTCCTGCCCGTCCTGCTGATGGTGGTGAGCGGACTCGGCGCTGAGGTGCGAATTTACCGCGCCATTTTCCTCGAGGAAATCGAGCAGGATTACGTTCGCACCGCGCGGGCGAAGGGACTCTCAAACCAACGCGTCCTCTTCGTTCACGTGTTAAAGAACGGGCTCATCAACCTGATTACGCTCGTGGTGGCTTCCCTTCCGTTTCTCGTGATGGGATCGCTCGTGGTCGAAAACTTCTTTGGAATCCCCGGCCTCGGCAACGTGCTCTTCAGCGCGATTCTTGGTCCCGACTTTGCGGTGGTCCAAGCCTCGGTGTTTCTGGGATCTCTCCTCTATCTCGCCGGCCTCGTCGCCACTGACGTTTGCTACGCCCTCGTCGACCCCCGCATCCGCCTCCAATGAATCTCTCCGACACACCCTGGCTCCAAAACAGCCTCGCCGCGGCGGGCCTGCTACTGCTGGTCCAAGTCATCATCCGCTCGTTCTCCGGCGAACGCGGCCAGCGCGCATGGCTGAATCTCAAGGCCAACCGCACCGGCGTAGCAGCCTGCGCCATCATCTCACTCTACCTCGTGGTGGGATTACTCGACATCGTGACCTTGTCCAATCCAGAGGGAAAACGCGTTTCGCTTCTCGACAAGATTGCGCTGCAATTTCCGAAGGAGAAGAGCTACAGCGCACCACTGGCCAGCACCACCCTCTCGCTGGCCAACCCAAAACCGCTCAACGGGAAACATCTCCTCGGAACCGACTCGCTCGGACGCGACACCTTCATTCAAACGCTGAAAGGCACACGCACCGCTCTGCTCATCGGCGGGCTCACCAGCGCCATCTACGTTCCCATCGGCGTGATGCTAGGCGTCCTCGCAGGCTACTTCCGTGGACGTGCCGATGACCTGATCCAGTACCTCTACAGCACCATCGCCTCCGTGCCCGAAATCCTCATGCTCATCGCCATTCTCATGGTGCTGGGTAAAGGCATTGGCACCATGGCCATCGCCCTCGGCGTCACCGGCTGGGTAGGCCTCGCGCGCCTCATCCGCGGCGAGACGCTCCGCCAAGCGGAACGCCCTTACCTCAGCGCCGCCCGCGCGCTCGGCCAGTCCCACTGGAAAATCATCACGCGTCACCTTCTCCCCAACGTGATGCACCTCATCTTCATTCGTTTCGTTCTCGGATTCTCAGGCCTCGTCCTCGCAGAGGCGACCCTCTCCTACCTTGGGGTCGGTTCACCTGTTGGTGTCGCCAGCTGGGGTTCCATGATTGACGCGTCGCGGTCTGAACTCTCACGCGAACCACTCGTCTGGTGGAACCTTGCCGCTTCAGCCGGTGCGCTCTTCCTCCTCGTCCTCAGCCTCAATCTCTTCGGCGACGCCCTGCGCAAAGCGTTCGATCCCCGCGCCCGCTAACCCCCTCGGCCAAATCAACCTCTGCCCCACGACATGTCCCAACAACCCTTCCTCGAGGTCAACAACCTCACCGTGAAATTCCGCTCAAGCGCTGGCGCTACCGACGCCGTACGCAACGTTTCCTTTCATCTGAATCACGGCGAAACCCTCGCCGTCGTTGGCGAAAGCGGCAGCGGCAAAAGTGTCACCGGACTCGCCCTCACCCGCCTCCTCGCCCCAACTGCATCATTCTCTCCCGAAAGCCGCATCTCGCTCGACGGGAGATCCATTCTCAGCCTCGCTGAGGACGAACTACGAGCCATTCGAGGCAAGGAAATCGCCTACGTCTTCCAAGAACCCTCCACCTCGCTGAACCCCGTCTTCTCGATCCGCCAACAAATCGGAGAAGCCATCCAACTCCATCGCCCAGAAGTAAAAGACGTCAATGCAGAGATTCTCCGTTTCCTCGACATGGTGGGCATTGTCGACCCCGCAAAGCGCATGGATGATTATCCGCACCAACTCTCGGGCGGAATGCAGCAGCGCGTCATGATCGCAATGGCGCTGAGCTGCCAGCCAAAACTGCTAGTGGCCGACGAACCAACCACCGCACTCGACGTCACTATTCAAAAACAAATCCTCGACCAGCTTCGTCTGCTGAAACAACAGCTCAACATGGCGATGATCCTCATCACCCATAACTTCGCAATCATCAGCGGCATCGCCGACCGCGTCGCTGTCATGTACCGAGGCGAAATCGTTGAGTCGGGCCCCGCGCGGGATGTGTTGGCAAACCCCCAACACCCCTACACCCAAGCCCTCATCAAATGCGTCCCCAAACTCGGCCAACGCATCCACCGACTCCCGGTGATTTCAGACTTCCTCCCGTCCTAAACCCCTATCTCGCGTCCTCATCGCCGGTTGCCGCAACACGCGCCAACGGCACGCAAACCTCAACCCGCAATCCAGAGGGCGCGTGGTTCGTCACCGTCAGCTCGCCCCCAATCTGCCGGGCCCTCGCACGCATACCAACCATTCCCATCCCCACTGAGCGCGGCGACGTTTCGATGCCTTCAGAGAGACCTCGCCCATCATCGTCGATACTGAGAATCAACTCGCTCAAATCCGTTCCCAACCGGACCACCACGCGCCGAGCGGCAGAGTGACGCGCCACATTCGCAAGCGCCTCTTGAGCAATCCGAAACAGATGCGTTTCGCACTCATCCGAAAACCGCCCATCAACCCCAGACTCATACCGCACTTCCAACCGAGTCCGTTGCGCAAACTTTTCCACCAACCAACGTAACCCCGCATCCAACCCGAAATCGTCCAACACCACAGGACGCAGCAGTTGCGAAAGCTCCCGCACATTCGCGATGCACTCATCCACCAAGGCTAACCGGTCAACATACAGCGCCTCACGATCCAACACGGGGTCCTTTGTGAGATTCGTCCGCAACGACGCGAGCGATTGCCCCAACTCATCATGAAGCTCGTGCGCAAACCGCCGCGCGACCTCCTCCTGACTCCGCAGCATCTGCCAAGATACCCGGCTCAGTTCATCCGCCTGCCACTGAATCCGGTGAAGCCCGCGCCAAGCAAATCCCACGGTAAATACCGCACTCACGGCGGCCAGCACGACCCCTGAGAGAAACAACAGATTCACATCCTGATGCAAACCGCGCGCCTCCTTATCGAGTTGCGATTCCAAGGTTTCCAGTCGCCCATTCCCCTCTCGAATAATCCGGTTCACCAACCCCATCAGCTCTCGATGCTGTGCAAACAGCGGATCCAATCGACGGTCCCTCGGCACCGCGTCGCCGGTTGCCACAACCTGCACCCCCTCGCGAAACGCCCGCGCCAGCATCTCCAACTCGTCCCACACGGCGTCACCTCCCGCATCACGCGCCTCCGCAGCCACCGCAACCAGCGCCGAGGCACTCTCCCGCAGGTTGCGAAACAACGTCTCCGACTCGTCTGCCCTCGCAGATCCTTGCGCCATTTGCAAAATGACACCTGTCATCGCGTTTTCTTCCAACTGAATGTCGTTCACCAGTCGCGCCACCAAGACCTGTTCACGCACAAGCTCAGCAACATTCCCGCGAATACCGCGCACCTCTCGAACCACAATCCGGCCCGAAATCCAAAGAACCGAAATCGTCACACCAAAACCCACCGCGAGGATGAGCATCATCCGCAAGGGAGTCATCGTAAACCGGTTCTGCCACATTGCCTCAGAAAGACTCGCTATAGAGACACGCTCACCCTAGTCCACCAACCCATTTCGAATCGCAAACCGAACCAACTCGCCCACGGTGTGAAGATTCAACTTCTCCATGATTCGCCCGCGGTGCGCTTCCACCGTGTAAATACTGATGCCCAACAAGGTCGCCATTTCCTTGTTGGTCCGGCTCTCAGCCAGTAACTGCAAAACCTCCCGTTCACGCGGCGATAACAAGTCAATCGGATGCGTCACGTGTCGCCGGTAATCATCCAACACCGCATCGCTAATGTCCGGACTCAACCAACCCTTACCCGAGTACACTGCACGCACCGCCGACAATAAATCGGCTTCCTGACAGTCCTTCAACAAATACCCCTTGGCACCCGCCCGAAGCATCTCACGCACATACACTGCATCCTTGTGCATCGATAAAGCGAGCACGCGAATGGTCGGAGCCACCTTCACCATCTGACGGACCGCCTCAATTCCATTGAGTACCGGCATCGTCACATCCATCACCACCACATCCGGATGCAACTGTTCCGCTTTTTCCACTGCCTCCCGTCCGTTGGCCGCCTCGCCGATCACTTCAATGTCAGATTGCGCATCCAGCATACTCCGGAAACCACTCAAAACCACCCGATGATCATCGGCCAATAGGACTCGGATGCGTTGCATACTAAGGTTGACAGGTTACCAAATGTGAAGCCTACCCGCAAACCCTCCGCACACAATCGAACAGAGGAGCGACGGCACTCTCCGCATACCGTGCGTAAAATCCACATTCCCCCCTGCCTTTGGGGCGAACACACTTCGAGGCGAGCGGTGGAAGCCATTTCGATCCGCTAAAAATCTCGCCACATTCAAACCTCCTTGCCCGCACAACAAAGCCCTGTGGCGAAATCACGTTCACCCTCATCCAACTACCTCCATCCATCTAGCCCTGACGACTTTTTCCAACAAAGCCAGACACAAATGAGCTTTGGCCGCATCGAATAACTAACGACCTTTCAACGACATGAGCCTTCACATCAACGCACCAATGCATTCCGTTGCAGCAACTGTCCTGATGCCGGGGGACCCGCTCCGCGCAAAGTTTATCGCGGAAAACTATCTCGAAGCTCCCACGTGCTACAATGAAGTGCGCGGAATGTTGGGCTTCACGGGGACTTACCGCGGCGAACGAATCTCCGTGCAAGGGTCGGGCATGGGAATCCCATCCATCGCCATCTACGCAACGGAACTGGTCACCTGCTACGGTGTAAAAAACCTCATCCGCGTTGGCACCTGCGGCGCGATGCAACCCGACGTCAAAATCCGCGACATCGTGTTGGCCCAGACGGCGTCGACAGATTCGAACTACAACAAGGACACCTTCCGGGGCTGGGACTTCGCGCCATGCGCCGACTTCTCCCTGCTGCGAAGGGCCTTCGACGCAGGGCGCACCGCTGGCGTTCAACCGCACGTGGGAAACATCCTCTGCACCGACGTTTTTTACCGAGAGGACAAAACGGTCATCGACCGATTGATTCAACACGGCATCCTCGCCGTCGAGATGGAGTCCACCGCTCTCTACACCATCGCTGCGCGGCATAGAGCGTTCGCACTCTCAATTCTCACGGTGAGCGACCACCTACTGACCGGCGAATCGACCACCGCTGAGGATCGTCAAATCTCATTTCGAACGATGATTGAGATTGCGCTGGAGACCGCCATCTCCGCCAACAAAACGGCGCCCGAAACGTTCTAACGCAGCCTGAGGGGGACATCGCTGCTTGCGATTTACTGGTCATTCCCACCCTGACTCAAGAACCCGAACACCAACCACGCTGTCCAGATTGTCGCGGAATCACTCGATGTAGATACCTGAGTGGTGCCGAAGGAGGGACTCGAACCCTCACACCCTTGCGGATACCAGATTTTGAGTCTAGCGCGTCTGCCATTCCGCCACTTCGGCTTAGTGAAGTGGAGGGAACGTAGGGGCATCGAATCACCGATGCAAGGATTGTTTCTAGGTGATTCAGTGAAGCAGGCGGAAACACCTGCAGTCCAACACCTCAGCGAGATTTCAACTTCTCTAGGGCCTCCTGCACAAATGCCTTTTGGTCAGCCGACAAACCCGAGTCCCCAGAAACTGCATTCAGTTCACCAAAGGCTAAATCGCCCTCGCCAATCGCCGCATACGCCTGCCCCAAATAAATCCGGTAACCGCTAGTCCAACCACCATCGCGCTCCACCACGTCAATCAGCGTCTTCAATGTTTCAATCTCCTCACCGAAAACCCTCAACTCGTGCGCGATTTTTGCGTGGTTGAACAGGACCAACGGATCACCTCCCGCTCGTTCGACGAGCTTGCGCGAACACCCAAACGCATCGGCAAACCGCCCCAAGGCGTAAAGCGCGCGCGCTTTCACCGCCAATGCCGGCACATAGTTTCTCCGCGTCGAAAGTGCATCCGATGCAGCGACAAGGGCGGCCTCCCATCGCCCGCCATCCAACTCCAACCGCGCCTCCGCAACACGAACATCCACCTCTCCCGGTGAAGCTTCCCTCGCCTCTCGAATCATTTGTCTCGCCTCAGAATCGCGCCGCAGCGCACTCAAGTTTGCGGCAACCGCTGCCTTCACTCTAGCAGTTCCATTCCGGCTCAGTCCTCGTTGACTTCCCGGCCCCACCTCCAACGGAAGGTCTTTTGCAGTCACTCCACGCCGAAATACAACCCCCTGATGATCAACGTACAGGGGAACCCACTCCGAATCAGTCACGAGACCATCAAACAAAGGGCCGCTCGTCCCCAGATCACCGGAAATCCAAACGGCGTCGAATCCGATCTGCCGGTGCATTTGGCGGAATAAAGCGACATTTTGCGCTGCGAGCGCGTACATGCGCAGGGCACTCTTGCCTCCAAAAAGCTCCGACGATGGAAACCAATTTGGATGACGGTTCGCCACCTCAAGCGATGCGGCACCAACCACCATCAAGTGCCGAATGGAAAACCCCTCAAGCCGTTCCATCGCAGGGCCATAGCCAAGAGGGAGCGGTTGGACTTTCCCCTCACATCCCGCAAAGGCAGCGGTTGCAACCGTAACCGTAACGAAAACCCTCAGTTTCCTCAGCGTATCCATCACCATCTCGCCTCAAGGAGAAG
>JBIIXW010000024.1:0-30759 GCA_044347165.1 Chthoniobacteraceae bacterium | reverse complement strand
ATGATGGCTTGGATGAACGAAACCTCCCTCGCCGCCACACTGAAAAATGGCCTCATGCACTACTGGAGCCGGTCCCGCCAAAAATATTGGCTGAAAGGCGAATCAAGCGGTCACACCCAGAAAGTCCTCCGCTGGTACGCCGATTGTGATGGAGACACCCTCCTCTTCGAAGTCGAACAAACCGGCGGCGCCTGCCACACCGGCTTTCAATCCTGCTTCTTCCAAGAATACTCCTTCGAAGGCGAACCCGTCCCCACCGAAGAACAACCCGTCTTCAACCCAGACGATACCTACGGAAAAAAGGGCGAATAACCCATGTCCCTCCCCATCCTGCCCCTCCAACCAGACTTCGTCGCCCTCGCAACACGCGGTTCGCGAATCCCCGTCTGGATTGAGATTCTCGCCGACGACGAAACACCCGTCTCCGCCTTCCACAAACTCGCCCCCTCCGGCTACGGGTTCCTCCTCGAATCCGCTGACCGCGGCTCGCAAAGCGGACGCTACTCCTTCGTAGGCGCCTCCCCCGAGGTTCTCTTTCAAAGCCGCGGCAACAGCGTCACCATCACCACGCCCGATTCGTCCCGCACCTTCGAAAGCGCTGACCCGTTTCGCGAACTCGAAACCCTCCTCGCCAGTTACAAACTCGCAAGCGTTCCCGACTTCCAATCCGGCTCCGGCCCTCGCTTCTCCGGTGGCGCCGTCGGCTACCTGTCCTACGACATGGTTCGATTCTTCGAACCCTCCGTCGGCAACCCGCCCCCCGACGCGCTCGGCCTTCCAGAATCGTTCTTCTTCATCGCCGATACCGTTCTCATCTTCGACCACCACACCCGCCGCCTGCGCATCGTCGTCACCGCCGCTGTCGATGGCCCCGAATCCGCCCCAACGGCATACGCCTCCGCCTGCGACCGTATCCAGAGCGTCCTCGAAAAATTGGGGACCAAAGACAACCTGCCAAAACTCGCAGTCCCCCTCGCCCCAGCCTCCCCCGCTGCCTCCACAGCCAACACGTCACCCGACGAGTACCGGGGCATCGTCTCGGAAGTGCAGGAGTTCATCCGCGCAGGCGACATCTTCCAAATCGTTCCCTCGCAACGGTTCATCACCGATTACCCAGGCGACCCACTCACCCTCTACCGCACGCTGCGCGACGTTAACCCGTCCCCCTACATGTTCTGCCTGCGGTTTGACGACGCATTCGCCCTCGTCGGATCTTCCCCGGAAGTTCACGTGCGCCTGACGGACGGTCTCGTCGAAATCCGCCCCATCGCCGGAACCAAACGGCGCGGCACCTCCGTCGCAGAAGACGATGCCAACGCCGCTGCGCTCTTGGCGGATCCAAAAGAGGCAGCCGAACATCTCATGCTCGTCGACCTCGCACGCAACGATGTCGGGCGCATCGCTGAGTTTGGCTCGGTGAAAGTCACCGACTTCCGCACCATCGAACGCTACAGCCACGTGATGCACATCGTCTCCCATGTCACGGGCCGCCTCAAACCCGGCCTCTCCGGCTTCGATGTCATGCGGGCCACCTTCCCCGCCGGAACCGTCAGCGGATCTCCGAAAGTCCGCGCCATGCAAATCCTGAACGAGAAGGAAAAAAACAAACGCGGGATCTACGCCGGCGCCGTCGGTTACTTCGGTTTCGATGGAAACACCGACTCCTGCATCGCACTGCGAACCATCCTGTTAAAAGACAAAAAAGCCTACGTCCAAACCGGCGCAGGCGTCGTGGCCGACTCCACCCCTGACGGCGAACACCAAGAATGCGTCAACAAAGCCATGGGAACGCTCGCCGCCATCGCCCGTGCAAACGCCGCCAACATCGAAAACGTCCGCTGACCCATGCTCCTCGTCATCGATAACTACGACTCGTTCACCTACAACCTCGTCCAGTACTTCGGCGAACTGGGCGCAGAACTCCGCATTTTTAGGAATGACGAAATCAGCGTTGCGGACATCGAGAAACTTGCCCCGAGCCGCATTGTGATTTCCCCCGGACCGTGCACTCCCAAGGAAGCCGGCATCTCCAGCGAAGTCATTCTCACCTACGGCACCCGAATGCCCGTCCTAGCCGTCTGCCTCGGACACCAATGCATCGGCGATGTGTTTGGCGGCGATGTGGTCCGCGCGGATCGTCTCATGCACGGGAAAACGTCGCCGATTCTCCACGATGGATCAGGGGTCTTCAAAAATTTGCCGAACCCTTTTGAAGCGACCCGCTACCACTCGCTGCTCGTGAAGCGAAGCACGCTCCCTGACTGTCTCCAAATCAGCGCAGAAACCGCCGAGGGTGAAATCATGGGGCTTCGCCACAAATCACTCCCCATTCACGGCGTGCAGTTCCATCCTGAATCGATTCTGACCACACACGGAAAATCGTTGTTGCAGAACTTTTTGGAACTTTAGTCATGCTTCCAAAATCGTGGCGCGAGCAAGTGCCGTGGGCCGGTCGCATCATCGACCGTTTCCAACACTATCCGCGCCTGAGAAAAGCCGTGGTCGTGGTGGCCGGTGGGATCGTACTATTCATCGGGATTATCATGATTGTGACGCCCGGCCCCGCCGTGGTCTTTATCCCCGCGGGCCTCGCCATCCTCGCAACCGAGTTTCGATGGGCCAGACGCGCCCTCACCCGCTTTCGCTGGCTCCTCCGCAAAACCCTCCGAAAAGTGCGCCGTTTCAAAAAGACCCCATAGGTCCCATAGGTCCCATAGGTCCCATAGGTCCCATAGGTCCCATAGGTCCCATAGGTCCCATAGGTCCCATAGGTCCCATACGACCCATACGGACCCATACGCCCCCCACCATCCCCCCCACGTCTCTCGACCGCCGTTAGCTCTACTTTGCGAGAAACAGTTCGCTTTGCATGATGGCCTCGATCAGAGAGCGGAGGCCATGGCCACTGGACCGCGTCTGCTCGACCATCCGCGCAATGGCGCGCCGGTCCGAATAACGGATCTCAGATCCTGTCGCGTACATCAAAAGCTGCCGTACCATGTTTGCCGCAAGGGCATCAGGCTTCCGTAAAACAAGTTGCTGAAATTCTTCCAAGCTCTGAAACACCTCGCCTGTCGGCATTTCTCCGGATGCATCGACCTTCTGATGAAGCCGCACCTTTGGTTGAAAGCCAGAAGCAAAATCAAACGTCACACGCGCCTCACCACTCAAAAGAGATCGGTACCGCGCTCGGAAACCACCGATGACATCGAAACTCTCCAGCGCAAAACCGGGCGGATCGATTCTGGAATGGCACCCTGCACAACGTGAATCGGAACGATGCTTCGCCAACTGCTCACGAATGGTCTTGGCGCCGCGTGTGTCCGGATCGAGCGCAGGGACTCCGGCAGGCGGCGGGGGAATGCCGTTGCCGAGGATGCGTTCGTTGATCCACGCGCCGCGTGTAACCGGCGAAGTGCTGGTACCATTGGCCGTCACTTTCAGCACTGCAGCCTGCGTGAGAAATGCGCCGCGCGGGTTGTCTGGTGCGAGGGGCACGCGGCGGAGACTGCAACCGCTGACCCCGGTGATCCCGTAGTGCTCCGCAAGGCTCTGATTAATCATCGCAAACTCCGACTTCACGAGATTCGTCACGCTGAGGTTGTGCGTCACAAGCTCGCGGAAAAACGCCCGGGTCTCCAAAATCATACTCTGCTTAAGATGCTCCCGCGCTTCGGGGTACAACTTGGTGTCAGGCTGTGTCGCATCAATCTTCCAAAGGTCGAGCCATTGATCGGTGAAATCCGCAATAAACCGATCTGAACGCGCATCCGACAGGAGGCGAGTGGTTTGCCTTTGAAGATTTTCCGGAAGATGGAGCTGCTCGTCGGCGGCGAGGCGTATCAACTCCTCATCCGGGATGCTGTTCCAAAACCAGAGCGCAAGCCGATCAGCGAGCATTCGATCAACGCCTCGAGGCGTCCCAACACCCTGCTCCTTCAACTCTGTGTCTCCCGTAAATAGAAAGTCCGGAGAACAGAGAGCAGCCTTACACGCCTCTTTCATTGCATCCTCAAAACACACACGAGTGCCCATTTCACGCAGTACAATCTCAACGTAGCCATCACGTTCAGCGTCAGGAACCGGCCGCCGGAATGCTCGAGGAAGAAACTGGGAAAGAAGACGCGCAGCATCCTCGCGCGGTCGCTCGCTGAAAACGCTTTCGAGGGATGCCTCTCGCTCTCGCTGGGTGATTTCTCTGTTGTTCGGACGCGTCCCACCGTTGCGAGAACGCTGACGCACAGGATCCCGTTTCGGCGGAATCGTCCCGTCGGCACTCGCGAATGGACGGATAGGCAAATCGCCAAAAATGGCGGTGTGACTTTTGGGCGGCCATTGTTCGTAAACTGGGCCCTCCACTTCGAACCAATCCAGCGCAATTCCCGGCCCAGAATACGCAGCGCACGAGCCAGGCGACTGAGAGGCCCAACGGCCAGTGTTTTTCTCGTAACCGGTTGGCGTGCCAATCTCAAAAAGCAACTCCTCGTTCACATCGAACCAGCCTTGATATTCGTGAACAGAACTCTCTAGCGAAGGCACATCGAACATTCCTAAACGGCGTGACGGCGAATGCACAAAGCGAGGCCCGTCCGATGGCAACCACACCGAAAGCATGAACGACTCGTTTCGGTGAGGCTCTTTCACGCTGCCGCGGTCCCACCAAAACCCCCACGCAGATGCCCGTATTCGGTACATCCCCGCATAAACCGGTGCAAACTGCATGCTTGTGCTGAAGGTGCGCTCAATCGGGCCCGTGAAGTAACCAATCGCCCCCTCGTAGTCGCGCAACCTCGACCCCAGCAACTCGTTGCGCCGCTTCACCTCTGTAGAACCCTTTGCGCCCCAAAGATCCTCATCAACCGAAGGAAGCGGCAATAACGGATCAAACGCCTTGTTCTTTAAGAGAACCGCGTCCCCGCGCGCAACCCAGTTCCAGTTCTCCGATCCACTTGGTCCGCCAAACCGTTGACGCAAAACCGGTGGCGGTCCGCTACGCGTCGCAATAGCGCTAGCGAGCGCTTGGTCAGCCGCATCCATGAACTGGTTAAGATGCACATTCGAGAGATCGAGGGCCTGAGCGATTTTGTTGTAGCCATGACGCCTCTCATCTTCCGGCAGCAAATGCTTAATGCGCAAACCCGGCAAATGCAGAAGGTCGCGCAGAGCGTTTTCATATTCCTGCGCGGTCAGGCGACGAATCAACGAGCGCCCGCGTTTCTCCATCGTCTCAACATCCGCCCGGTGGAGGCGATCGTCGAGCATCGCAAGAACGCCCACCGTCTCGTTTTTTGGAGGCCGCACTTCCCGAGACTTCGGCGGCATTTCCCCAGAAGCGATGCGGTCGTAAACCTGCGTCCACCGTTCAAGTTGAGCCCTCGACGTGAGATGACTCGGCAAGGTTTCCAAATCGAGTCCGCCTTTCCTCGTGGCAGAGTCGTGGCAATCAAAACAATGCGCCTCGAGATAGCCGCGCAAATCGGATTCAGCTGCGTTTCCTATGAACGTAACGAAAAGGATAACCCACCAAGCACTTCGCAAAACGTTCATAAGTCCAGTGTCCCAACCAATTGCACGATAGCCCCTTTCAACATCCCCTTGCCGTTCACACCTGTCGTCGCCGTACTCTTTTGCCCAACAGACTCTACCGCGACCTTTTCCCCCGGATCAGCCAAACCCCAAACCGCTACCACCGTATCACGCTGCAAAATCGCATGATCACTGAAAACTGCAGGAAGCTTCACCTCCCCAGCACGCAGAGAGACAAACGCAAAAAGGGCAGACAGCAGAATGAGAGGGCGTTTCATCGTGAGCGCGGCCTTACTTTGTCAGGAACAGCTCGCTCTGCTCGATGGCGTCGATGAGCGAACGAAGGCCGTGCCGGCTAGGCTTGGTCGCCGCAACGATACGCGCAATCTCGCGACGATCCGAGTAATGAGGCGCGGCACCTGTGGCATACATGAGAAGCTGGCGAACCATATTCGCCGCAAGCGCTTCCGGATTCCGGAGAACAAGCGACTGGAAATCAGCAAGGTTTTCAAACCGCTCGCCGCTCGAGAGCTGGCCCGACGGATCCACAGACTGGTTCAGCCGAACGCGGGGATCCCAGCCACAGTCGAAGTGAAACTCCATCAGAGGCGAACCCGTGAAGAGGGATCGGTAACGCTCGCGGAAGCCTCCAATGACATCAAAGCTCTCCAGCGCGAACCCGGGAGGATCGATCTTCGCATGGCAACCCGCGCATACCGCGTCAGCACGGTGCTTCTCCAACTTCTCTCGAATCGTCGTCGCGTTGCGCGTGTCGGGGTCAAGAGCAGGCACGTCAGCGGGCGGTGGCGGGACAGGATTGCCGAGGATGCGCTCGTTCATCCACGCGCCACGCGTCACGGGCGAGGTCGTCGTTCCATTTGCGGTAACTTTCAACACTGCGGCCTGCGTCAGAAAGGCGCCTCGGGGACTGTTAGCCGGCAACGCGACTCTACGAATCGCACATCCCGTCACCCCCGAAATTCCGTAATGAACGGATAGACTTTGATTCAGCATCGCGAAATCGGACTTCACAAGATGAGTGACGCCAAGGTCATGCGTGATCATCTCGCGAAGATATGCGCGCGTCTCGCCTATCATACTGTGCTTCAAATGTTCTCGTGCCTCGGGATACACCCGTAGATCGGGCTGGGTCGCGTCGATCTTTCGCAGATCGAGCCATTGGTCGGTGAAGTCAGCAATGAAGCGATCTGAGCGGGGATCGGCGAGCAGTCGGTGCGTCTGCTGCTTGAGCACTTCAGGAAGATGCAGGCGGCCTTCGTTGGCGACAGCGAGGAGTTCATCGTCGGGAACGCTGTTCCAGAGCCAAAGCGCGAGACGCTCAGCGATAGTGCGATCGGCGAGGCGAGGTCGAGATGACCGCACATCGACGGTACCGTCACCTCCAACGAAAAGAAAATCCGCTGAGCAGAGCGCAGCCTTGTACGCCTCCTTCACCGCATCCTCAAAGCAAGCGTGTCGATCCAGTTCGCGCGCAACAATCTGCACATAAGCCTGCAACTCCTCCGTCGTGACAGGACGACGAAACGCCCGCGGCAAAAACTGCGCGAGCAGGCGCGTAGCGTCCTCCTCCGGATGCCCACTAAACACGCTCTCCAGTGGAGGCTCACTTTCCTCTTTGGGGATCGAAGCATTGGTCGGTCGAGCCATGCTCGAACGCGAACGCTGTCGCACTAGGGTTCGTCTGGGCGGGAGAATCTCAGTACCCTTGTCAAACGAGCGAATCGCCAAATCGCCAAAGAGGGCGACGTGACTGCGCGGCGGCCATTGCCCAAAGAGGGGGCCTTCCACCTCCACCCAATCAAGCGCGATGCCAGGGCCACGGTAAACGGCACAGGCGCCCTTCGCGTCGCCAGGGAATCGGCCAGTCGTTTTCTCGTGCCCGTTGAGCGTGCCGATGTCGAAGACCAACTCTTCATTCACATCGAACCAGCCAGCGTATTCGTGCACGCGGCTCTCAAGTGAAGACACATCAAAGAGCCCGAGCCAACGCGAGGGCGAATGCACAAAGCGCGGACCATCAGAGGGCAGCCACGCAGTCAGCGCAAAGGACTCGTTACGATGAGGCGGCTCCACTTTTCCTCGATCCCACCAAAAGCCCCAAGCAGAGGTCCGGATGCGATACTCACCTGCGTAAATGGGCGCGTATTCGAGTGAGAAAATCATCGGACGATGCACCGCGCCAGTGAAGTATCCGCCCGCATGAGGGTAATCTCGGAGCACTCGTCCGAGTGTCGCGTAGCGCGATTTCTTCAACTCCTGATTCGCGTTGAGATCGTCATCCGGAGACGGCAACGGCACCAGGGGATCGTATTGCTTGTCTCTCAATGGCACGGCACTGCCGTGCGCCATCCAATTCATCGCATCCGACATCGCAGCTCCGCCGAACCGCACCCGACGCACCGGCGGTGGCGTGCTTCGCGTGGCGATGGCTGCCGTGAGGGCCACGTCCGCGGCATCCATGAACTGGCTGAGATGCACGTTTGACAGGTCCAGCGCCTGACCAATCTTGTTGTAGCCATGGCGGCGCTCGTCCTCGGGCAGCAGTTGTTTGATGCGCAACCCAGGCAGATACAGCAGGTCTCGCAGAGCGTTTTCAAACTCCTGCGTGGTGAGACGACGAAAGAGCGCCCGTCCGTTTTTCGCAATGCGCGCGATATCAGCATCGTGAAGCCGAGCGTCGAGGCGCTTTAGCGCATCCGCGTTCTCCTGCTCGGAAGGGCGCGATTCGCGCGACTTCGGCGGCATTTCACCCGCGGCGATGCGGTCGTGAACGAGAGCCCATTTCGCGAATACCTCCTGAGAATCCAACTGGATCGAAAGCGATTCCAAATCGAGCCCGCCTTTCTTCGTAGCCGAATCGTGACAATCAATGCAATGCGTCTCCAGATAACTGCGAAAGTCTGCGGCGTGATCCGGAACCGCGAGGACGAGGAGAAGCGACGAAAAAAGGAGAACACCGCCTCTCATGCCATTTCCAAACCAGTGAGAGTTCCCGTGCTCGTCGAGAAGGTATCCCGCTCCAAGCCCATGTGCTGAAGTACGGAGACGAACAGATTGCAGAGCGGCGTATTGTTTTTGAGGTCAAACTGGAGGTGCTGTCCGTGTCTAAAGCGACCTCCCGCGAGCAGAATGGGTAAGTTCACATTCGAATGGTTACTGCCGTTGGACATGTTCGATCCAAAGACGACCGCCGTGTCATCCAGCAGACTCCTGCCACCTTCGTTCACCGCTGCAAGCTGCTCCAAGAAACGGCCGAGGTTCTTGATCCCCGCCTCTTCCACTCGCGCTAGCTGCTCCAGCTTCTCTGGTTCATTTCCATGATGGGTGAGAGTGTGCGTTCGATCGCTCACGCCAGGCACCTTCACAGTGACCTCAAGCGGATTGAGATACAGAGTCACAATCCGAGTGCTGTCGCTCTGCAAAGCCAAAAGCGTCATGTCGTACATCAACCGCGCGCGATCGACATCCTGTGTATTGTCCAAGATGTCCTGCGGCGAAGGTACGCCGACTCGCGGCTTTTCGCGGCCCTGCCAAACACGAGCCTGCTCCAACCGCTGCTCCAACTCGCGCACCGATGTCAGGTACTGCTCAAGCCGCGCGCGGTCGTCCGAACCGAGTCGCTGGGCAAGCCGCTTCGCCTTCTCATTCACGAAGTCGAGCGTACTGACACGTTGTCCAATCTCGCGCAACCGCCGCTCACTCTCCTCAGCCGTGTCCGGCGTGAAAAGTCGTTGGTACACCTTTGCCGGACTCAACTCCGGTGGAATGAACACACCATCGCGCGAGACCGAAAGCAACCCGTCGTGCTGCCCGTTCACGCCAAGCGCAAGATACGGAAACCGAGTGTGATGCCCGAGCGACTCTGCAGCCAACTGATCGATTGAAATGCTGTTTTTAAAAACGGCGGACGACGGAAACCGCGCACCGGTGAGGAAACTCTTCTCAACCACATGCCCGCCAGAGTTGTCCGGATGAGAGAGGCCCTGCATCACCGAGTAGCGGCCGCGCACCGACTCCAGATGCGCGAGATAGCGAGATGGTTCGTAGTCTTTGCCCGTCGCCTTGGGCCAGAAATTCTCCGCAATCATCCCCGTGTTCGTCATGATGCAAACCATGCGTTTCGCACGGGCTCCTTCCGAGATGGCAACCGCGCTTCGAGGAGCGAGCGATTCAAGAAACGGGAGCGCCAGAAGGGCCGAACCACTTCTCAAAAAATGGCGTCGGCTCATCACCTGAGGCTTAACAGCGGACGAAAAGGATGTCTGATTCATCGAGGGTGTTTTTGGAAAGGGAGGGTTAGGGAGTGATTTAATGACGATGCAAAACAGAGATTTTAATATCGTCCACGAAGTGGTGCGGAAAACTCACAGCACCCTCAACGAGAGTTGGATAGTCCTGAACAACGGCCAGATGAACCATCATATACCGCGCTGTTCGGGTGAGCGGAACCTCGATGAACACCTCTTTCCATGACCCAGGAGGCTCGGACAAGGGCACGCGACGGGACGCGGTTGCACAGCCCCTCTGTTGGAGTTCCGCGAGACCCGCATTCTCCGGCCACTCGTGGATTTCTTGCTCCAGTAGAATCGCTTGGACCATGCACGAATACGTTCGAGTTCCGGTATTTTTTCCGTTCGCAAACGAGGCGGAAACGCGAGCACACACATCGGGCGCGCCAGCGACACCGGACAAATCGACGAGGCGATAGACGTCGCCCCACTGACTCCGAGGCGAGTTTTCATTGGCGTGCGTTGCGCTCACAAACCGAAGCATTCGATGCCCACTAAAAGGATGAACATCCGACATTTTGCCAACGATTTCGGCCTCATCACCGGACCAGATTCCAAGTTCACGCGGGACCCCAGCTGCAGTCCGCGACGACTCCCTCTCGAAGCTTTCCGCAAAAATCGTCCTGATCCGGTTGAAAGCGGGAGCGACATAGGCAAACAGCATCGAGGTGCAAAACATGCCGAGAACAATGCCCGCCGCAGCAGCGACAAAAGGATGCCACGCAAAGCGGCGCGCCCTGCCACTGGGCCGGGCATCTCGTGGAGCCTCGGTCTGTAAACCCGCCCAGAGCCGCTCATCCACCGCGAGACAGGAGTGCGCATCCGCCATCTCGAGGTACAGGTCGCGTGCCGACGAATCAGTTCGAAGGTGGTGGTTGAGCTCCGTGATTTCCTCCGAGGCAAGCTGCCCGTCGAGGTGAGCCTGAATAAGGTTGCTGAGTCGGTCGCGTGAGATGCTCATGGGTCAGTTCGAAGTTTTTGTGCAACGCAACGATGCAGCGCCTGTCGAATACGCTGCAGGGACTTGTAAACCGCCTCCGCCGTGCGACCGAGCCGCGCAGCGAGCGTCTCGATGGATTGATCCTCAAAGTAGTAATCCCGAACGAGTGATCGCTGATCGGACGGAAGCCGACCCAAACAATCCTTCAGATGCTCGCGGCGCGCGTCGAGATGACCGGTCAGTTCAGTTCGCCGCGCGTCGAGCAGCGCCGTCACGTCCTCCTCCAACACAACCCTGCGCCGAGCTTCCGAGCGGAGATGCATTCGGGCTTCATTCAGCGCAAATCGGCAAGCCCAAGGGATAAACGGCTTCGACGAATCGTACTTGGCCACCGCTTTCCACAACGCCGTGGCCGTCTCCTGAACAATGTCTCTCGCGTCACTGACATTCGGAATGATCGCCATGACGTAACGAAGAATCTCGCGTTCCGCCTCCAAAAAGAGGCGCATGAACTGTTCCTCAGTGATGGGTGGACGCGGCGTACCTGGCGGTGAAGAAGCCATCTCGCAGTAAGCTCTGCCGCCTCGGAGTGGTTTTGGACAAAAAAGATGTACTTCGGAGAAACTCGGCTGATTAAAGCCACCACAACACGGAATAGGATTCAAACGAACAACGAGCTACCGAGTGGCATTCATCGCACGGACATGCTGGTACGCCAAAATGCGCGAATCAGCAGTCAGTAAAACCAGTCCCCTCATGCGAGCGGTTGCCACCAGTTGCCTGTCCGCGGGATCCGCATGAAAATCGCCCGGTAGGGCATAGGCCTCCATCGCGACAGCATGGTCTAGCTCGACTGTGCGTAGCTTCAAGGCCTGCATCGATTTAGAAATCCACTCAGACAACGAACACGCGATAACGAGTTCACTCCTCGCAACCAAGCGGGCGATTTCAAGCGTCGAAACAGGCGAGACATACCTCTGGGTGTCAGGGTGAAGAAGGATCTCACGGCACCCTTCTCCCAAAGAGCTTGACCCGTGAGCCGCCCAAACCCAAACGTGCGTGTCCAAAAGTACCTTCATCGGTTCATCTCCCACTCACTCGAAAAGTCGTTGCCAACAAGATCGGCATCCGATGGGCACCGGAGGGTGAGTTCCGCACAACTGCCGAAATTAACGCACTCCTGCCTTGCCTCAACTGGGGGGAAAATCTCAGCAACCGCCTTACCGCGAATCGTCACTCGTAGCGATTCCCCCGTGTCTCGGACCCTCTTGAGCGCGGAAATGGCATGCGCTTTAAACTCGGAAATCGGGATGGAGTTCATGAGTTCAGATTTGTTGACCACTTCAACCTAGTCAACTCATGCCTGAGTGGTTGAGCAAAAAAATCGCTCCCAAAGTTGGACATTTTGAACCGTGTGCTAATCCACCGCCCCACATCGATCACCCTATGGCCGCACCCGAACCCGCCTCCCAGCCCGCCGCGCACTCCCCCAAAGAGGCCATCTCCTTCATTGCCACCTGTCTCGAATGCCCCGGCGTCTCGCCATCCCCAACCTCCAACCCCGCACCCGACGCCGCCCGCTCCAGCGACCCATTCGATTTCGTCGCCGCCATCGCCGCCAGCATGGGCCTCACCGCCCGCCTCTGCGAAGAACCTCTCGCACACGCCATCCGCCACGCCCGCCAAAATACCCCGCTCCTCCTCCTCGCACCCAAAACCGGCAACTGGATCGTAGCCACCGCCTCCAGCGCCCTCCGCACCCGCATCGTCGACAACTTCCACTCCCCAGAACCCCGCTCAGTCTCCCGCGCCGACCTCGCCCGCACCCTCAACCTCAACTCGCCGAACGATTCCGTCCGCTTCGCCCTCTTCGAACCCACCCTTCCCGCAGCCGACCTCGCTCCAAACCCCGACGACCACCACCACCCCTCCCCCCAACGACGCTTTCTCTCCCTCCTCGCCCTCGAAAAAGACTCCGTCGGAATGCTCCTCGTCTTCTCCCTCTTCTCCGGCCTGCTCTACCTCGCCGCCCCCCTCGCCATCGACGCCGTCGTCAGCAACCTCGCTTTCGGTACCGAACAAAAACCCTACCTCCAAGCCCTCGTCGCACTCTCCCTAGCCCTCTTCGCATTCCTCCTCGTCCAAGCCGTCGTTCGCGGCTTCCAACACTACGTTGCTGAAATCATCCAACGCCGTATCTTCGTCCGCACCGCCACCGACCTCTCCCACCGCCTCCCACGCCTCAACTCCGTGGCCCTCGACGAAATCCATGCCCCAGAAATGGTCAACCGTTTCATGGAAGTCGTCACCGCCCAGAAAACCACCGCGCTCCTCCTCCTCGACGGCATCAACCTCGTGTTCAGCTGCGCCACTGGCCTCGTCCTCCTCGCCCTCTACCACCCCATCCTCCTCGCCTTCGCCGCCATCCTCTTCACCCTCCTCACCGTCATCCTCCTCGCCCTCGGCCGCGGCGCCATCCCCACCAGCATCCGCGAATCCCTCTTCAAATACCAACTCGTCCACTGGTTCGAACAAATCGCCGCAAACCCCGTCCTGTTCAAAAGTCGCGGCGGCCTCGCCCTCGCCTCCTCCAAAGCCTCCAGCCTCATCCACTCCTACCTCGAATCCCGGTCCTCCCACTTCCGGATTCTCATGCGCCAAATCGCCGGACTCCTCTCACTACAAGTCGTCTCCAGCGCCGCCCTCCTAGGCGTCGGTGGCTGGCTCGTCATCAGCCAACAACTCACTCTCGGCCAACTCGTCGCCAGCGAAATCATCATGACCAGCATCGTCACGTCCCTCGGCAAACTCGGGAAAAAACTCGAAGCCTGGTACGACGTCATGGCCGCCATGGACAAACTCGGACACATGTTCGACCTGCCCGTCGAATCAACCTCAGGCGAAAACCCCGCATTCCATCAGCCGCCCTCCATCGAAACCCGCGACCTCGTCGTTACCTCCCCCGCCGGTAAACCTATCGCAATGCCGGATATCCTCCTTCAACCCGGACAAAAAGCCTCCCTCACCGCCAACGAAGGGGAACCCGCATCCCTCCTCGCTGATGTCCTCTTCGGCCTGCGCCCTCAATCCAGCGGCTCCGCCCGCGTCAACGGCCTCGACATCCGCGACTGGAACCTCTCCGGCCTCCGTGCCCACACCCTCCTCCTGCGCCCCCTCGAAATCGTCGAAGGCTCCGTCGCCGATAACCTCCGCCTCGGAAACGAAGAAATCGGTCCCGACGAAATGCTGCGCGCGCTCCAATTGACCGGCCTCACCGCCGACGGCTCCGTCCGCCTCTCCTCCAACCTCAAGCTCGGAGGTTATCCCCTCACCCCGCTCCAACGCGCCCGCCTCCTCACCGCACGCGCGCTGGTTCAAAAACCGCACCTCCTCCTGCTGGACCGCGTGTTCGACGCGCTCCACGAAACGGACGCGCGATTCCTCCTCTCGCTCCTCCTCGAAGCAAAACAACCCTGGACCGTGATTTCATCAGCCCAGTCCGATCTCCCACACCCCGGCTGGAACATCCACCTCACCATCAACGCCTAAGCCAAAACGTCCTATGGCCTCCGGAACATCCACCCTCACCCCGCCTCAGCGTGACCTCCCACTCGCCGTTACCGCGCTCACCAACCCGTCACGCCTGACCGCGACATTCGCGAAATCCATTTCCCTTATCTTTCTCCTGCTCATCGCCGGTGTCCTCTTTCTCCCGTGGCGCCAGTTCGTGGTCGGAACAGGACGCGTCATCGCATTCAACCCACTTGATCGACGATCCAACGTGGAAGCCCAAGTCTCCGGGCGAGTCAAACATCTTCACATCGTTGAAGGACAACGCGTTAAAAAAGGACAAGTCATCGTTGAAATCGAAGACAACGACCCCAACCTGATTAACAACCTCAAAGCCCAACGCGAAGCCATCGAAAGCCGACGCGATTTCGCCCAAAGCCGCGTCGAATCGCTCATCGCGCAAATCACCCAGCAAGAACTCGCGAAAGGACAAGCCATCGACGCCGCCCAACAGCGCGTCACCGCCACCAAAGCCACCTCCGACACCGCACGCCTCAACTTCGACCGAACCGAAAAACTTTTCAAACAGGGACTCTCCTCCCAACGCGACTTCGAACTCGCCACCCTCGGACGCGACTCCGCCCTCGCGGAACTCAAATCCGCCGAAGCCAACCTCAAACGAACCAGCAACGATTTCGACGCCGCCATAGCGTCCATCCACGCCCAAAAAGGGTCGGCTCTCGCCGATGTCGCCACCGCCGAACGCGACCTCAGCAGCCTCGACATCACCATCAGCCAAAACCAACGGCAAATCGTCGAGTGCCCGCGCGATGGCATCATCCTCCAAATCGCTGCCACCGACGGCACCTACCTCCGCCCAGGCTCACTCATCTGCGTCATCATCCCCGAAACCGAAAGCCGCTATGTCGAAATCTGGCTCGACGGGAATGACATGCCTCTCCTCCATCCGCGCACCGAATCCGAAGGAAAAATCATCCCCGGCAGCTCCGTTCGCCTCTCATTCGAAGGATGGCCCGCCGTCCAAATCGTCGGCTGGCCGAACCTAGCCGTCGGAACCTTCGGCGGTGAAGTCATCTTCGTCGACGCGGCCGACGACGGGAAAGGCAAGTTCCGTGTCGTCGTCGCCCCCCTTCCCGACAAAGTGCATCGCCACGGCGAACTCGTCGAAGTCCCTTGGCCAGACCGTAACCGCTGGCTCCGCCAAGGCGTGCGCGCAAACGCGTGGATCATGCTCCAAGAAGTGCCGCTCTGGTACGAAATCTGGCGCCAAATCAATGGCTTCCCACCCGCAACCGCCATGGGTGACCAAAAAACCGACTCCAAAAAATGAGCCCTCTTCTCCGCACCCTCGCCCTCCTCAGCGTCGCCCTGCTCGGCATTCAACCCGCCCGCAGCGCCACCCCAAACCCACCAACGGCTGCCAAGAAACTCGGCCTCACCGACGTTCTTCAAGAGGTCCGCAACCTGTACCCGCCCCTCCTCGCGGCGCTCATCGAACAAGACATCGCCACCGGACGCGTGCGTCAGGCCATGGGCGCATTCGACACCAACCTCACCGCGGGTGGAACCACCTACCCATCCGGCTACTACGAAGGGCGTAGCGGATTCGCCACCCTCGACCGCCCCTTCCAAAACTGGGGAGGTAACGCATACGCCGGATACCGACTCAGCTCAGGCTACCTTCCCGACTACAACAAAGACCGCACCGGCTCCGACGGCGAAGTGGTCCTCGGTTTCAAAGTCCCTCTCCTTCGCGAAGGCACCATCGACCGGCGCCGCGCCAACCTCTGGAAATCACAAATCGATCGCGAACTCGCCGATCCGTTCATCCTCCGCCAACACCTCGACTTCATCCGCGCCGGCACCATCGCCTACTTCAACTGGCTCGGAACCGGACTCCGTCTCAAACTCGCCGAAGAACTCCTCCGCGTCGCCCGCGAACGCGATGACGCCATCGCAACACAAGTGAAAAATGGGGCCGCTGCGCCCATCGTCCAAGTCGACAACCAACGCCTCGTGGTAAGTCGCGAAATCGGGGTCATTCAAGCGCTTCGCCGCTTCGAAGCAGCCTCCATCGAACTTTCCCTCTTCCATCGCGACGGAACCGCGGCCCCGATTCTCGCAACCCGCGCCCAACTGCCCGACGATTTCCCCGCCCACCCTGCGCCCTCCGCCACCTCGCTGGACGGTGACATTCAACTGGCAAACGAAAACCGGCCCGAGATTCGCCGAATCCAACTCTCGATGAAAAAAACCGTCATCGACCTCCGCCTCGCCGCAAACGACACGCTCCCCAACCTCGACTTCTCCGCAAAAATCGGACAAGCCCTCAGCGATCAACTCCCCAAAAACTTGGACCGTACCGAAGCCGAAACCCGACTCGAGTTTCGCCTCCCGCTCGAACGTCGGGACGCCCGCGGTCGGCAAGACGTCGCGAAAGCCGAGATCTCGCGTTTGGAACTCGATTCCACCTTCGCAAAAAACCGCATCGCCGCCGAAGTGCGCGACAGCCACAGCGCCCTCGTAGCCGCGCATCACGCGCTATTGAAGACTCGTCTGAACGTGGATCTGGCACGGCGCTTGGAAGAGGCTGAGAACGAGAAAATCCGCCAAGGTGCCGCCGACCTCCTCGCCCTGCAAATCCGCGAACAAGCCACCTTCGACGCCCAAGTGTTGGAAGTCGACGCCCTCAACGAATACTTCCGCGCCCAAGCCAACTACCGAGCCGCCACCGCCATCGACGCCCCCAAACAGTTCCCCACCCCCAACTCCAAACGCTAGCTCAGGGCAGGACTTGATTCGTTCTACGCCCTCGAACTCCTAACAAATCTCAAGCGTCGCGAAGGATACTGAACTTCCGATAAAGCGAAGCACTCAGTGGCGTGAGCAACCGCCAAACAATAGGCATCGGCCCCTTCTCCCGAGCCTCAAAACTCTCCAAGCAGACCTCCCCCACTGCAACGAACTCCTGCTCCTTGGACTCTCGGACAAACAGGAAAAAGCGCCACCCATTGGCTGGGCTCTCAATAAATCTTTTCCCCAGCGCGTTTCCCGCATGAGCGCGATTCTGCGTCTCCCACGCAAACAGCTCCGGACTGATCGCGTAATCACGATACTTCACTCGGTCATGAAAGCCCTCGCTCTTGTCGAGCGTCACAAAAAGGGCACACAAACGATCCGAAACAAATGGCAAGACGCCCTCCCGTTGCGAAGGTCGACGTAGTTCCGTGGAGTGCCCCAACGCCGCCAATATCTGACGACGTCCGTATCTCGCATGCAGCGAAATGGGCCAGGCCTCGGGGGCTGTCGGAATTGGGACACCCCCGTTTTCCGTCAGATCCGCAAGGTGTTCGAATAGCTCAAAAATCTCGGTTCGGAACGCGGAGTTCTCTTGAAGAAGAATCCAAAAGTCCGCACATGATAGAGTACGGTGGCTCTCATGAATAACTTGATGTGCAAGCATTAGCGTGCTCCGTTCGGAGCCAGGCAATATCATCTGCCCACCGGCCTTCGCACGTTGGATTAAATCCACCCACTCGCGAAGCAATCGTGGATCATCAACATGCAGAAGCAGTTCTACTCGCGTCAGCAGCTTTTCATCTTCCGGGCCGCGCTCAACATAAGGCAGTCCCGCACTCGCAAGTAGGCCCTGCCATGAGCGATCGTTCGCATAAAGGTCGGCCAACTCAATTCCCTGGTCTCTGAGAAAATCAGACATTCGCAAGCATCCCGCGCGACCTGCCGCCCATGACAAAACCTCGCTACGAAGTCGGGCGGCACTCACCTGCAGGCTCTGCCGCAAACTGCTCAAGATTCTTTCCCTCGCAACCTTATCAAACTGAATGTGACAACCCGGCGGCAACTGACTGAACCCTCTTTCGACAGCCTCACCAATCTGGCGGCGACTTAGACCCGTCACACTGCGATAGAGAACGTCAAAACGGAACTCACCGGTGTAAACCCCGACATAATCCAAGACTAAACAGCAAGCCTTCCCCTCATGGAGTCGCAACCCACGACCAATCTGTTGCTGAAAAACCACCGGACTCTGCGTCGGACGCAACAAAAAGAGAGTATTCACGGCTGGGATGTCGATCCCCTCGTTGAAGAGATTCACGGCGCAAACAACCTGAATACTCCCTGATTGCAACCGATTCACTGCATCGCTTCGGACTTGCTGAGAATCTTCGCCACAGACCGCGACTGCATTCAGCCCCATCTCGCCGAACACATCCGCCATGTAGCTCGCATGCTCGACACTCGAACAAAACGCCAGCGCCTTCATGCCCGCGATATCATCGACATACCGCTCAATCGACTCGGCAACACTCCGCGCCCGAATCTCGCTGCCCGTTAACACTCGAGCCACCTGGAGCGCCTCTGTTGCCTTGCCCCAGTCCACACCACCAAAGTCGACACTGTCTGCCGTTGCGTAGTACTCGAAAGGACAAAGCAACTGTTGATCGAGAGCATCCCACAACCGCAGCGAACACGCGGGCGTACCATCCGGACGCGAATCGAAAAACTCGCTGAGCGGCTGTCCATCCATGCGCTCAGGCGTCGCGGTCAACCCAAGCAGAATCGATGGACGCAGACTGCGTAACACTGCCTGAAAACTCGCGGCAGGTAAGTGGTGCGCTTCGTCGATTACCGCCATTGTCCAGTAATCCTCTCCCAACCGCATCGCTAACCCGCGGCTGTGCATCGTTTGAACCATCGCAAACAGATGTTCGTACGATGCTGGGTCTCGCGTCCCATCCATCAACTCACCAAACGTCCCATCACGCAGCACGTGCCGAAAGGTTGCTCGCGCCTGCTCGAGAATCTGCCTCTGATGCGCCAAGAAGATGAATCGGGGCCGCCCCCCCTTTTCTGAGCACAGTCTCCGATAGTCGAAAGCGGACACGACCGTCTTCCCCGTTCCAGTCGCTGCAACCAGCAAGTTTCGGTTGCGTCCGTGAGCTCTCTCATGGGCGAGGCGGTCCAGCATCACCTGCTGAAACGATTTGGGCTGGAGGTCGAACCATGTCCGCAAAGCGACTACGTGCCCGCCCACGGCACCACGCTGTGATTCCAGCGCCTTCTCCAAAGCATTTCGATGCTCCGGATTGCGAGGATCATAGGTCGAAAACTCTGGGTCATTCCAAAGGGTTTCGAAGTTCGCCTTTGCCGACTCAAAAAGAGCAGAATCTCGAACTTGTGAAATTTTAAGCGTCCACTCGATGCCGTCTATCAACGCGGATTTAGAAAGATTGGCACTCCCCACAAAAGCCGTTCCAAAGCCGTTCGACCGCTCAAAAATCCAAGCCTTTGCGTGCAGTCGCTCGCGCTGTCCGTCCAACGAAACCCGCACCTCGACGCCGGGGTATTGAGCCAACTGGTCCAACGCAACCCGATCGGTGGCACCCATGTACGTGGTCGTCAGGATGCGGACTCGGAGTCTCGGCAAGCCGTTCGCATCAGTCGCCGTGACGCGGTCGAATACATCTGCGAGTTTCCGGACTCCCGCCTTCTTGATGAAGCTCACCAAAATGTCGAGCCTCTCAGCAGTCTCCAGCTCAGCCCTCAGCTCTGAGTACAGCGATGGCTCGCCCTTGCCGGAAGTGAAGAGCCATGGACGGTTCAATCCGGTGCTCGGGAGAACGGGGCGGATTTGCGGTTCATGGACCGCCCTGAGAAATCGCAAATCCCGAACGGGAAGCGGCGCAGACCCCTCTGCGGGATACTCCTCGCGGGCGGCTCTCAGCATTTTGGCAATCAACTGCAACTCCATCCGCGCTCGCTCGGCCTCATCGGCCGCAGCAGATGCGACAATGTCGAGAAGCTCCGGCACGCGAGATGAGATTTCATCAACCAGAAGATCGCGAAGCGTGCTCGCCGAAACGCTCGTGACCCACGCGCGCCCCTCTGATTCTAGCTTCTCGACCTCGGCCTCCTCGCCCTCCCGCACCAGTCGCTCGTAGATTCCCAGACGCATCTTTTTAATTCTGAACGAATACTCATTGCTCGCGCCAGGCCGGAAATGTCCCAATCACCACCAAATCATCTCCAACTCCCTCGGAAAAATCTGCGCCATCTGCAAAACGTCCCACGCTCCGACTCTGGCAACCGCAACCCCCGAAATGCCCTACACATCGATTCCATTGCGGTCTTCGCGGAAAAACTGGTTCGCCTGCCGACATCGCGAGAGTCAGGAATGTGCGAGCCCAGCACGCCTAAACCGCGAAACCTATCTCACCCTCCTTATAGCCATCAGTACGCCCACGACAGATTGAAGCGTGCGCTCGGCTGGTAAAGCCCTGGCCAGATACTTTGTCCCCCCCCCCTACAGGCCTTTGGAAAGAGGGGTGTGGGCACACCTGATGAGCACGCCGCAGGTTGGAATGAGGGGCGCCGTTGGCGCCGAAGAGGAGGAGTCCAATGGCGAACGGGCTCCGAAGGACGAAAATAGGCTCACCCTACGAGTGAGTTGAAAAAGTCCCCGTTTGCGAGTCCATTATGAACAACACCAGAGAATTCGCTGCTGACACATGCAGCCTCGTTGCCGCTAAAGGCATTGTCGCTCCCCCCTAAAAAGTCGATGCTGAATAAACCAGTAAAGCGCTGGACAGCAATATGATAGTATTACTTTTTAGCACGGCTTTTGCTCGGGAGTGGGGGCGAAATCCACAAAAATCTGGGAAACTGCATGCTGCCCAAGGCCCCTCAAACCGCTCAAGGCGACCTCTTCAAATCGGAGCTCATCGCCATCATTGATTCCAATCACCCCTTGGTCCGCCTCGCCGACAAAATCGATTGGCAACAGTTCGAGAAGTCTCTCCATCCAACCTACGTCCCAGGAAAAGGTGCCCCTGCCATCAACACCCGATTGATGGTCGCTCTGCACATCCTCAAGTTTCAACACAACCTCAGCGACCAAGCCGTCGTCGATCGCTGGGTTGAAAACCCGTACTGGCAGTTTTTTAGCGGGATGCGCTTCTTCTCCCATCAACCGCCTGTGGATCCCTCCAGTATGACACGTTGGCGCACCCGCTTGGGCGAGAGCGGCTCGGAGGAGATTCTCAAAGCGAGTCTACAGACCGCGCTCAAAGTGGGGGCAGCGCGTGTGAGCGATTTCAAGGATGTCAACGTGGATACCACCGTGCAGACCAAAGACATTCGCTATCCAACAGACTCGCGCTTGTACCATCGCGTTCTGGAGCGGTTGGTTAAAACGGCTCGCAAAGAGGGCTTTGTGATTAAGCAAAGCTACGCGCGAGTGAGCAAACGCTTACTGATGATGCAGGCCCGCTATGCGCATGCGCGTCAGATGAATCGGGCAAAGGGGGTGCAACGCAAGCTGCGAACCAAGCTCGGCCGAGTGATTCGAGAGGTTGAGAGACAAGCGCCCGGAGCAAACACTTCCACCGCCGAAGTTCTGATTCTGGCCCAACGCATCCATCAGCAGGAGCGAAGTGATCGAGGGAAGATTTACAGTGTGCATGAGCCTCTTGTGGAGTGTATTGCGAAGGGCAAAGTCAGTAAGAAATACGAATTTGGCAGTAAGGTGAGTGTTGCCGTGAGCAGCAAGGGGAACTGGGTGATGGGAGCCAAGAGTCTCTCGGGCAACCCTTACGACGGTCATACATTGAGCGGACAACTCGAGCAGGTGCGCAAAATGGTTGGGGTGGGGGTTGTTGAGAGAGTGTTTGTGGATCAGGGCTATCGAGGCCATGGGAGTGACGGGCCTGAGCAAGTGCATGTCGATCGCCGCAGAAGAGGGAATATCCAACGGCGGTTGTGGCGGTTAATGAAACGAAGGGCTGCGATAGAGCCAATCATCGGGCACATGAAAAGTGAGCACCGTTTGGAACGCAACCGACTGAAAGGGACCCTTGGCGATAAGGTCAACGCCATCCTGAGCGCAGCGGCTATGAACTTCACGAAGCTCATCGCATGGCTGAAGTTCTTTTTGTCCTTTTTGCGCGCCCTGTTTTCCTTCGTCATCCCCCACTATCCGCTCATCCAGACAGCTAGACTGTGAGTTTTTCAGGACCGACTAAAAACTCCCCTCTGCAACGCCCTTCCTCGCATCAGCTTTCCTGCGCCGCAATCGCGCGCTCAACCAAAGTCGGAGTCGCTCCACCACCAAGTACACCACCGGAGTCGTGTACAACGTCAGCACCTGCGAAACAATCAAGCCCCCAAACACCGCAACCCCCAACGGACGCCGCATCTCAGAACCCACACCCGTCCCAAGCGCCAACGGCAAACTCCCCACTAACGCCGCAAGCGTCGTCATCACAATCGGACGAAACCGCACCTTCGCCGCCTCCAAAATCGCCTCACGCCCCGTCGCACCACGGCGCGTCTCATCAATCGCAAAATCCACCATCAGGATCGCGTTCTTCTTCACTATCCCCATCAACAAAATAATCCCGATGAACGAAACCAACGACAACTCGTACCCACGGATCTGCAACGCCCACAACGCACCCAAACCCGCCGAAGGCAAAGTGGAAAGAATCGTCAGCGGATGCAGAAGACTTTCGTAGAGAATCCCTAACACCACATAGACCGCCAACAAGGCCCAAAGCGTCAATAACGGCATGGTTCGCAACGACTCCTGAAAAATCTGCGCAGTCCCCTGAAAACTCCCACTCACGGACTCCGGTAATCCCAACTCTTCCACCGCCTTTCCAATCGCCTCCATCGCACTCCCCAGCGATCCGCCAGAAGCGACATTGAACGAGAGCGTCACGCAAGGGAACTGCCCTTGATGCGTCACCGACAACAACGCATTCGTTCGGTCAAACCGCGCAAACGCAGACAACGGAACCAACTTACCCGACGCCGACTTCACCTGCACTCGATCCAAGACAGCCGGATCCCCCAAATGATCCTCGTCCACCTCCATCACCACGCGATGTTGATTGAACCGCTTGTAAATCGTCGCGACCTGCCGCTGCCCAAACGCATCGTAGAGCACGTTGTCGACATCAGCCATCGCCACCCCAAGGTGGGCCGCCGCCGCGCGATCAACCACCACGTTCATCTTCAATCCCCCCGACTGCTGATCGCTGTTCACATCCCGCAACTCCGCCAAACCACGCAAAGCTGCAAGCACCCTCGGAGCTGCTTCGTTCAACTCTGCCAAGTCAGGTCCCTGCAAGGTATACTGATACATCGACTTCGACGAACGACTTCCCATCCGGATATCCTGCATCGCCATCGTAAACGCGCGCACCCCCGGTACAACCGAGGTCGCCTTCCGTAACCGCGCCACCACCGCATCCGCCGACTCGCCACGCTCCTCAAACGGTTTTAACGCGATAAACATCCTGCCGCTGTTCGCCGCCCCACTGTGCAAGGACGAACCAACCATCCCACTCACCGTATCCACCGCCGGATCCTCACAAATCACCCGCGTCACGCGTTCGTGTAACGTAATCATCGCCGGAAATGAAATGTCCTGCGAAGCCTCCACCGAACACATCAACATCCCCGTATCCTGCTGCGGAAAAAGCCCTTTCTGAATGCGGCCATACATATCCACCGTCATCCAAATCGTCCCAGAAAACAGGAGCACCCCCGCCCACGAATGGCGCAACAACACCCCCAATGACCACGCATAAAGCCGAACCATCCCATTCTGCAGTCGTTCCGCAACGCGTCCGACCACACCTGTTTTCTCCGTCCCCTTCTCCTTCAACCACCGAGCACAAAGCGTCGGCGTGAGCGTCAACGAAATCACCGCCGACACGACCACCGCCATACTTAACGTCACCGCAAACTCATTCATCAACCGACCAATCAATCCCCCCATGAACAGCAACGGAATGAAGACCGCAATCAAGGACACGGTAATCGACACCACCGTAAACCCCACCTGCCGAGCACCCTTCAACGCCGCCTGAAACGGCCTCTCCCCCTTCTCAATGAACCGAACAATGTTCTCAATCACCACAATCGCGTCATCCACCACAAACCCGACCGCAATCGTCAACGCCATCAACGACAGGTTGTCCAAGCTGTAGTCCGCCCAACGCATCCCCGCAAACGTGCCCGCCAACGCAAGCGGCACCGTAACACTCGCAATCACCGTCGGCGCCAGCCGCCGCAAAAAAAGCAGCATCACTAGCATCACCAAAATCACGCTCATCACGAGGGACTGCTGAACATCCCGCACCGATGCCTTAATCGTCTTCGTCCGCTCACTCTCCACCTTCAACTCCACCGAGGCAGGCAACCATTCCTGAATCTGCGGCATCACCGCCCGAATCCGATCCACCGTCTCGATGATGTTCGCGTCCGGTTGCTTATACACAATAATCACCACGGCCGGGGTCAACCGCGACCAACCCGCCAGGCGCGTGTTCTCCACCCCATCCGTGACTTCACCCAAATCGCCAAGCGTCAAAACCGCACCATCCTTTTGAGAAACCACAATGCCGGCGTAATCCGCCGCATTCGCCAACTGATCATTCGCCTCAATCGTCCATCGCACGCCCCCTTCCTCGAGCACCCCCTTCGGCAAATGCGCGCCCGCCGAGAGAATCGCATTTCGCACATCCGCCATTCCGAGACCCGCCGATGCAAGAGCCCCAGGATTCAGCCGCACACGCACCGCCGACTTCGCCGACCCGCTAATCGACGCCATGCTCACGCCCTCAATCTGGCTAATCCTCTGTGCCACAATCGTGTCCGCCAATTCGTACAATCGGTGTGGCTCCATCACACTCGAGACCAGCGCCAAAATCATGATGGGTGAATCGCCGGCATTCATGCGTCGCGAATATGGCGGGATCGGCAGCGCCGGAGGTAAGTCGCCACGCGCCGCTTGAATCGCCGCCTGCACATCCTTCTGCGCCCCCGTAATCGAACGATTCATGTCAAACTGCAGCGAAATCGTGGTCGACCCCGCCGCGCTGGTTGATGTCATCTCCGAAACCCCCGCAATCTGGCCGAGTCGACGCTCCAACGGCGTTGCCACCGCAGACGCCATCGTCCCTGGATCCGCACCCGGCAACGCTGCAGAAACCGAGAGCGTCGGGTAATCGACACGAGGCAAGGGAGCCACCGGCAAACGGCGATACGAGAAGATGCCCAACAAAAACAAACCAATCGCTAGGAGCGACGTGGCCACCGGACGCCGAATGAACGGTTCCGAAAGGTTCATAACGTCTCCGCCGTTTCACCGGTCCCAAGGGATTCTTCCGCCGGTTGTGCCTTCCGAAACCAAGAGGCAACCCGATCCATCGCGAGATAAATCACGGGCGTCGTATACAGCGTCAAAAACTGAGACACCACCAGCCCCCCGATAATGCAAACCCCGAGCGGTTTACGAAGTTCAGATCCCATTCCATCCTCCAACGCCAACGGCACCGCACCCAATAACGCCGCCATGGTCGTCATCATGATCGGACGGAACCTCAACTCGCACGCCTCGAGGATGGCTCGTTCCGGTGAAGTCCCGTGGTCCCGCTCTTTCTCAATGGCAAAATCAATCATCATGATCGCGTTCTTCTTCACAATCCCGATGAGCAAGACGATGCCAATGATGGCGATGATCGACAGATCCATGTTCGCCAACCGCAACGCGGCCAACGCGCCTATCCCCGCAGACGGGAGCGACGAAAGAATCGTCACGGGGTGGATATAGCTTTCATACAAAACACCTAACACGATGTAGATCACCACGATTGCCGCTAACAACAGGAAGGGCGAATCCGCCAATGACCGCTTAAACTCAGCGGCACTCCCCACAAACTCGCCCGCCACCGACGCCGGTACCGCCACCTCACGCCTCACCTTCCCCAACGCCTCCACCGCATCGCCAAGCGAGTACCCCGACGCCAAGTTGAACGACAACGTCACCGAGGGAAACTGACCCGCATGTTGCACCGAGAGCGGCGCATTCGTCTGACTCAACGTCGCAAACGCCGATAGCGGAACTGTACCCCCCTGTGCCGCACGAACCTGCAATCGATCCAGCATCCCCGCATCAAGCTGCGACGCGGTGTCCGCTTCCAAAATCACCCGGTACTGATTTGACTGCGTAAACACCACCGAAACCTGTCGCTGCCCAAACGCATCGTACAACGTGTCGTCCACCGCCTGCATCGTGACGCCCAACAGAGCCGCTTTGTCCCGCGAAACATCCACCTTCAACTGGTACCCGCCCTCCTGCTGATCCGTGGCAACATCCGCAAACTCAACCCGCCCACGCAAACCCTCGCGCAACCGAACCGCTGCGTCTCCCAACTCACGCTCGTCCGGCCCCTGCATGATGTATTGGAACTGCGTGCGCGACACGCGGCTATCAATCTGCAAATCCTGCACCGCCTGCATGAAAAGCGTCACCCCAGGCACATCCGCCACCGTCAGTCGCAATCGATCAATCACCGCCTTCGCATCTGCTCGCCGTTCCGAACGCGGCTTCAGCACAACATAGATTTGACCAGAGTTCGACGTGGCACTTCCTGGCCCGGAACCCAGAAACGCCGCAACCGAGGCAACATCGCGGTCCTGACGAATCCGCTCCGTCACGGCCCGCTGCTTCTCCGCCATCGCGCGAAACGAAATATTTTCTGCAGCATCCACAACCCCAACAATCACGCCGGTGTCCTGAACCGGGAGAAGCCCCTTTGGAATTTCGACGTACATCCACAGCGTCCCCACCACCGTCGCCACAGTGATCCACAGCATCAGCGCGCGCCGCCGCATGACCCAACCCAGCGTCACGCGGTAAAGGCTCAGCCACAGGTCGAAGAACCGCTCAGTAACCCGATAAAACCATCCTTCATCGCCCGGACGATGCGGCTTCAACAGGCGCGCGCACATCATTGGCGTGAGCGTCAACGAGACAACCGCCGACACGCCAACCGCAATGCTCAACGTAACCGCAAACTCGCGAAACAAACGCCCCACAATCCCCGACATGAACAGCAGCGGGATAAACACTGCGACCAGCGAAATACTGAGCGAGATGACAGTGAACCCAATCTGCCGCGCCCCCTTCAAGGCTGCCTCAAACGGAGGCACCCCCTCCTCGATGTAGCGAAAGATGTTCTCAATCATCACAATCGCGTCATCCACCACAAACCCCGTAGAAATCGTCAACGCCATCAGCGAGAGGTTGTTCAGACTGAACCCCAGCAGGTACATGACGCCAAACGTCCCCACAATCGCGATGGGGAGCGCAATACTCGGAATCACCGTCGCCCACACCCGCCGCAAAAACGCGAAAATCACCAACACCACCAACCCAATCGTCAGAACCATGGTGTGCTCCACATCCTTCACCGACGCACGAATCGTCTCCGTGCGATCCGACAAAATCGCGACCTCCATCTGCGGCGGAATCGCCGCGCGCAACTGGGGCAACAATCGCTTCACCCGCTCCGCTGTCTCGATAATGTTCGCCCCCGGTTGGCGTCGAACATCCACAATCGCCGCCGGTCGCCCATCAACCCACGCCGCCATCCGCACATCCTCGACGTCGTCCACCGCTTCCCCAATGTCCCCCACCCGCACCGGTGCTCCATTGCGATAGGCAATGATCATCCGCTGATAATCCTGCGCGGCAGTCATTTGGTCGTTCGTCCCAATCACGTAGTTCTGACGCGCCCCGTCAAAGCTGCCTTTCGGCGCGTTCAGATTCGCCGCAACAATCGCCGTCCGTACATCCTCCATCCCCAGCCCCAAGACCGCCAACGCGGACGGATTCACCCGCACCCGAATGGCCGGCTTGCGGTGACCCTGCAACGTCACTAACCCGACTCCGGTCACCTGACTCAGCTTCTGCGCAAGCACCGTATCCGCAAAGTCATTCACACGCTCCAGCGGCAAGGTGTCCGAAGTCACTTTCACCGTCAGGATCGGGCTGTCGGCAGGATTCACCTTGTTATACACCGGCGGTGCGGGAAGCCCGCGCGGCAAATACCCAGAGGCAGTGTTGATTGCGGCCTGCACATCCTGACCGGCAGAATCAATGTCACGATCCAAGGCAAACTGGAGCGTGATAGCACTCCGCCCAAACCCGCTCACCGAACTCATCGAAGTGAGTCCGCTGATTTGCCCGAACTGACGCTCCAACGGCGTGGTGACCGCAGAGGACATCACCTCCGGACTCGCTCCCGGATAAACCGTGGAAACCTCGATGGTCGGAAAGTCCACCGCCGGAAGCGCCGCCACGGGCAGTCGCTGGTAACCGAGAATCCCCAGCAACACCACCGCCACCATGAACAGCACGGTGGCAACCGGCCTGCGAATAAACGGTTCGGACAGGTTCACGACGCTTTCGGGACAGGGGCCGACGCCGTCTTGGGCGACTCGCCTTTCTTCGGTCCACCCTCCCCTCCCAGCGCCCGCACCTTCGCCCCCGGTTGTAACCGGAAATGCCCATCCACCACCACCCGATCACCGGCAACCAACCCACTCTCAATCACCGTGAAACCCTGCTCGCTCGGACCCGCCGCAACCTTGGCAATCTCACACGTTTCGCCCTCCGCGATTCGGAAAACGTACGTTCCCATCGGACCCCGCTGCACCGCAGTCGCTGGAACCGTCACCGCCTTTTCGCGAACCTCAGCGCGCACTCGCACATTCACAAACTGCCCCGGCCAAAGCCGCCGATCCTCATTCGGAAAATCCGCCTTCATGCGAATCGTGCCCGTTGTCGAATCAATCTGATTATCCACTACCATCAACTTCCCCTCCGCAAGCTGCGTCCGATTATCCCGCCCCATCGACAGCACCTGAACGCCCCCCTTCTCCAAAGCCCTCCGCACCACCTGCGTATGCTGCTCCGGAAGCGTGAAAACCACCGAAACCGGCGTCACCTGCGTCACCACCACAATCGGCTCCTGATCCCCGACTCGCACCACATTGCCCTCATCCACCTGACGCAACCCCGTCCGCCCCGCAATCGGTGAACGCACCGTCGCATAATCCAACTGCACCTGCGCCGCCTCAATCGCCGCCTCATCCGCCTGAACCGTCGCCGCTAACTGATCCACCAACGCCTTCTGCGTGTCCCGCTTCTGCGGGGTCTCCACCTCCGTTCGAATCAGTTCCTCAATCCGAACCAAATCCGCCCGCGCGTTATCCAACTGCGCCACGTTCTGCGCCCGCCGCGCCAGAGCCTGATTTAACGCCGCTTGAAACGGCTTCGGATCAATCTCAACCAACACGTCCCCCGCCTTCACATCCTGCCCCTCCTTGAACCGAACCGCCACAATCTGCCCCTCCACACGGGACCGCACCGAGACGGTGTTGAGGCCCTGCACGTTCCCCAAACCGTTCAAGTAAACGGAGAAATCGCGACTCTCCGCGACCCCAATCTGAACCGGAACCGGTGGCATCTCCCCGCCCACCTTTTTCCTCTTGGACTCGTGTAGCGAAACCTCCGCCGCCTTTGACCCAACTGTCACCGTCGTATCGCCTCCCAATGCGCGCCCCGGCAGCAGTGCTCTCAAATCCGGATCACGCCACACCCAAATGGGTGCGACGACCAACGCACAAAAAATCAGAAACTGGACCGCTTTTCTCATCAGGGGAAACCCGGCCGAACCGCCGGAACACAGATAAAAGCAGGATGCGGGCGAGCACTCTCGCTCACCCGCGCCGCAGCCCCGTCACGCAAGGAGATCGCGCACCACCCGACCATGCACATCCGTCAAACGGAAGTCGCGCCCTTGGAACCGATAGGTCAACTGTTCGTGATTAAACCCAAGCTGATGCAGCAACGTCGCCTGCAGGTCGTGCACGTGAACCGGGTTCTCCGCAACGGCGAAGCCCAACTCGTCCGTCTGCCCGTACGAAAACCCGCGTTTCACTCCGCCCCCCGCCAACATCAACGCATAGCAATCCGGATAATGGTCACGCCCCAACACCGATCCACCCGCTGTCCGTCCTTCACGGAACGGCGTACGCCCAAACTCGCCTCCCCAGACAATCAGCGTGTCGTCCAGCATCCCGCGCTCCTTCAAATCACGAATCAACGCCGCTACCGGTTTGTCCGTCCGCGCCATCTTTCGCGTCAATCCATCGCGGATGTCCTCATTCGGATTCGTCCCATGGAAATCCCAACCCCAGTCAAACAACTGGATGAAACGCACTCCCTTTTCTGCCAACCGTCTCGCTAGCAAACAGTTGTTCGCAAACGAAGAATCACCAGGCGTTGCCCCATAACGCTCCAATACCGCAGGCGCTTCCTTCGAAATATCCATCACCTCCGGCACCGAAGTCTGCATGCGAAACGCTAACTCGTACTGCTGAATCCGCGTCACCGTCTCAGGATGCCCCAACTCCTTCTCCTGAAGCGTGTTCAAATCCTTCAGCGCATCCAGCGTCGCACGACGAAAATCCCGATTCATCCCCGCAGGATCCGACACATACAACACTGGGTCCCCCTTGGAACGACACTGCACCCCTTGGAAGACCGACGGCGCAAACCCGCTTCCCCAGCAC
>JBIIXW010000119.1:0-10034 GCA_044347165.1 Chthoniobacteraceae bacterium | reverse complement strand
AGGAGTTGGCGGGACCGAATAACAAAATGGGCGCGGGCACGTAGCAGTGCGGCCGCGCCCAGAGAGCGGAGCGAGCGGCGGTCGGGCGCGAGGCCTTTGCCGCCGCTCTCGATGTTTACGAGATGAGTTCGTTGACCACCTGACCGTTTTTGACGATCGCAACAGGCCGATCGCCGGGCGCCATCAGGTTCTTGTCGTGCTGAATGCCAAGCTGGTTGTAAACCGTGGCAGCCATGTTTTCGACCGTGAGCGCGTCCGTTTCAGGCTCTGCGGCGGTTGCATTGGAGCTCCCGTGCACGTAGCCACGGCGGAATCCACCTCCCGCGAAGGCGACAGAGAATACGCGCGGCCAGTGATCGCGACCGGCGTCCTTGTTGATTTTCGGGGTGCGGCCGAACTCAGAGCTGAGCATGACGATGGTGCGGTCGAGCATCCCGCGACGGTCGAGGTCGCTGATGAGGGCAGCGTAGGCCTTGTCGAAGTCAGGGAGTTGGCGCTCCATGCCTTTCGCGATGCCGGCGTGCATATCCCATCCGCCGAAGGTGACGGACACCATGCGGACACCAGCTTCCACGAGGCGACGCGCCATGAGGAAACGCTGACCAGCGGCATTGGAGCCGTACTCGTTTTTGATGGACTCAGATTCTGCGTCGAGGTTGAACGCTTCGCGAGCGGCCTGCGAGCTAACGAGCGAGTAGGCGGATTGGTAGAAGCTGTCCATTGCCGCGAGGGCGTCGGACTTCTCGAGGGTGCGGAAATGGTTGTCGACTGTTTCGAGGATGCTGCGACGGCGGTCGAAGCGTGCTTGGTCAACGCTCGCGTTCATGTTGAGATCGCGCACTTTGAAGCCTTTGGTGGCAGGGTCACCGCCGAGACTGAATGGGCCGAAGGCGTTTGAGAGGTAGCCTGTGCCGGCAAACTCGTTCGGCATGTTTGGCACGCAGACGTAAGGGGGCAGGTTGTTCCGTGAACCGAACTCGTGCGAAATCACCGAACCGAAGGCGGGGTATTGCACCGCTGGGGAAGGACGGTAACCGGTGAACATGTTGTGAGTTCCGCGTTCGTGGGCGGCTTCTCCGTGGGTCATCGAGCGGACGACTGTGATTTTGTCAGCGATTTTCGCGCTCTCCTTCATGTACTGGGAGAACTTCACGCCGGGGATGTTCGTGTCGATGGTGCCGAGAGGGCCGCGGTACTCAATCGGGGCGAACGGCTTCGGGTCCCACATTTCTTGGTGGGCCGCTCCACCGGGCAGGTAGATGTGAATGATGGAGTCTGCCTTCGCGACGAGTTGCTGTTTAGCGGCTTCTGCGCGGAGTTGCATGAAGTTGCCCAAGGAGAGGCCGAGGCCTCCTGCCAGACCTGCGAAGACGAACTCGCGTCGCGAGGCGGTTCGGAAGTGAGCCGGGTCGTCCATCCAAGTGACTGCTTTTTGCTCGTTCGTGTTGTTCATGGTTTTGGTTTGGTTTTGGAAAGGGTTGTGGAGCTGTTGGTCCTTGTGTTGTTCAATCCCGTTCGACACAGGATTTTCGGTTCTTTTTCACTAAAAGCGGAAAGAGGCTGTTTTTCGGCTGAAAAGGGGAATGGGGGTTAAGGTTTTTTCCGGAACTTTCCAGTTGCAGGACCCGTGCCAATGCTCAAATCCAGCGAGGCATTGAGGTTGAATCCCGTGAGCGGACGGGCATTTTTTTCTCATTATCGAGAGGTGAAGATGCCGTTTTGGCGGGATTGCGCGATTCGGGGGTTTCGCCGAGGATTTCGGGATGCGAAGGCTTTTTCTGATGCTCGCCTCGATTGTGGGACTGTTTGGGACGTCTATTTCGGAAGTTGAGGGGTCCGAGAGACGCCAGGAGGGTACGGGTGCTGAGTACCTGATCGTGTCAGGGGGCGTTTCGCTGAAGGAGTGGGAGTGGTCAAAACCTCAACCGCACGACGCGTGGTGGATGAACTTTGTTCGGGCTGCTAGGATCCGCATCCAGGAGATTCGCCACACGGATCCTGAGGCGGAGATTACGTGGATGGTTTACCGCGGGGCTTACGACCGGAGATCGAGGCAGGAGGGAAAGGCATTGGTGCCTTTGATTGAGTCGGTGCGGGACAAGTACGGTGTTAGGTTGGTGTATTTTTCAAAGACGGAGGAGTTTGTGCGGTATTTCAACGGTGGGCGTCCACGGGAGCGGGTGAAAATCGTGGACTTGGAGTATTTTGGGCATTCGAACAAGGCTTGCTGGATGTTCGACTACTCAAACGAGATTGATGGTTGTTCGAAGGTTTGGTTTCACGAGACGGAGATTGCGGCATTGAATCGCGAGGCGCTTTCGGTCCGGGCACACGTGAAAAGCTGGGGATGCTATTCGGGTGAAAGTATGAGTGGGGTTTGGAGTCGGCACTTTGGGGTGCCGATGTGGGGTGCGGTGGGTAAAACGCAGTACCGGACCGAGGAGTTGCCGGCTTTGGCGGCGAGGTTTGGTCGTTGGAAGCGATAACTCTCGCGGATGTTTTGTCTCCACACGGGTGGGGAGATGTCGCAGATTGATGGGATGAAATTTGCGCAGTTGAAGGAGGTTTACGACACCCCGTTTTTCGATCTGATTTCGCGTGCGCGGTCGGTGTATCTTGAGAACTGGAAGGGCAATGAGGTGCAGCTGTGCACGCTTTTATCGATCAAAACGGGCGGATGCTCGGAGGATTGCGGGTATTGTGCGCAGAGTGCTCGGTACTCGACGGGGGTGAAGGCGGAGAAGCTGATGGGGGTGGATGAGGTGATGGCGGTTGCGCAGCGGGCGCGGGAGAGCGGGTCGACGCGGTTCTGCATGGGGGCGGCTTGGAAGGGGGTGCGGGATGGTGATGCGCGGTTTGAACAGGTGTTGGAAACGATTCGTCAGGTGAACACACTCGGGATGGAAGTATGTGTTACGCTGGGCCATCTATCGGATGCAGAGGCTGCCAAGCTGAAGGAAGCGGGGGTGAAGGCGTACAATCACAATATCGACACCTCGCCGGAGCATTATCCCAATGTGGTGACGACGCACACGTTTGAAGACCGGTTGAGTACGATTCGCGCGGTGCAGCGGGCGGGAATGGACGTGTGCTGCGGTGGGATTTTGGGGTTGGGTGAAGGGGTTGAGGATCGGCTCCGTATGTTGGAGGTGTTGTGCAGCTTTGACCCTGCGCCGGAAAGCGTTCCCATCAATGCGTTGATGCCGATGGAGGGTACTCCGATGGAGGGTAACACGCAGGTGGATGTTTTTGATCTCGTACGGATGATTGCTACCGCTCGGATTGCGCTGCCTCGCACGAAGATTCGGCTCTCGGCAGGGCGGACACGCCTCTCTCGAGAAGGCCAGGCGTGGTGCTTCTTTGCGGGCGCGAACTCGATTTTCTACGGTGACAAACTCCTGACGGCGGGAAACCCGGGAACTTCGGCGGATCGGGCGTTGTTTGAAGAGCTCGATTTGACGGCTCAGGAGCCGTTTGCGTGTTCCGCGTGCTGACGGGCCGCGTCTGCGCCGTGCGGCAAGCGCGGCCAGTGCGACCATTCCATTGCGAGACGGGCGTGAAGCGCTGATATGCTCGGCGCTTCACTCGCTGCTTTCGAGAGCGGCTCAGAGAACCTTCGCAATCACTCGGTGAGTCAGGTAGGCGAGTCCTGCGGTGGCGGGGATGGTCAGGACCCATGCCCAGAGGATGCGGTGTACTACGCTGAAGTTGAGGGCGTTAAGCCGTTTGGCGCAGCCGACGCCCATGATGCTTGTGGTGATGGCGTGTGTCGTTGAGACGGGCATTCCGAGGGAGGCAGAGACGCTGAGGACGGTGGCGGCGGTGGTTTCTGCGGCGAAGCCATGCACGGGTTGAAGTTTCACCATTTTGTGCCCCATGGTTTGGATGATTTTCCAACCGCCGGCGGCGGTCCCAGCGGCCATCACGATGGCGCACGTTACTTTGATCCAGACGGGCACGACGTTGTTTGAGTCGGGACCGATTTTGAGGAATGAGAGGAACCACGGAGCGCCCTCGAGGGTTCCAGCTTGAGTGGCGGAGGCGAGAGCGAGCGTGATGATTCCCATGGTTTTTTGGGCGTCATTACTTCCGTGGCTCCAACCCATGTAGGCGGCGCTGAGGATTTGTCCTTTGCCGAAGACTGTGCTGATGGTTCGAGGACGTACCTTTGCGAGGACGAGGTAGAACAGACTCATCATGAGGAACCCGATCAGGAATCCCAAGATAGGAGAGGTGATCATGGGGATGACGACCTTGTAGAGAATGCCTGAGTTTTTGTACCACGGCATGCCAGCGGTGACCTTGGTCCAAATCAGTGCTCCCCAGTTGTTATGACTGGAGGAGAGCGTTGCTCCGACGAGGCCTCCGACGAGGGCGTGAGAGGAGCTGGAGGGCAACCCGAACCACCAGGTCACGAGGTTCCAGATGACTCCACCGAGGAGCGCCGCGATGATGGTTTCTGTTGTGACGAACTTCGTTTCGACGAGTCCGGAAGTGATGGTTTTTGCGACAGCGGTACCGACCATCGCGCCGCCGAGGTTTGTGATGGTGGCGAGCAGGATGGCTTGGCGGGGGTGGAGCACCCGCGTGGAGACGACGGTGGCGATGGAGTTGGCGGTATCGTGGAAGCCGTTGATGTACTCGAAGATGAGCGCAACCAAGATGACCGTGAGGAGGATGGTCATGGTCCTTAGGAGTTCTTGAGAACCGTCTGGAAAAGGGAGGCTGCGGCGTCTCGGCACCGGTCGATGCCTTTTTCGAGGAGCTCGTAAATGTCTTTGAGGAAAACGACCTCGCGGGCGTCGGCCTGGCCGTGGTAGAGGTCGTTGAGGAGCTTGTTCATCACGCGATCAGCATCACCTTCAATGGCTTGAACACGCTCGTAGTTGTCGCGAATGGTCTCACTGTGGGATTTGGCTCGCAGTTCGCCGACCATTTTGGTGAGCACGGAGACACCCTGTTCGAGGAGGGTGACTTGGTCGTTCACGGTTTCGATGTGGGCACCGGGAGGGCAGAGGAGAACGCGTTCGCCGATTTTCTCGACGGTTTTGGAAATGCGGTAGAGCGCGCCAGAGAGGGCTTCGATGTCTTCGCGTTCGAGCGGGGTGATGAAGTTGGTGCAGAGGGCTTCCGTGATTTCCTGCGTGATGCGCTTGTGCTTGCGCCGGCTTTGGTTCAGGTCCCCGAGGGCACTTTGCACATCCTGCGTGCTCGACATGGTCCGGCGGACGACTTCGCGGAGGAACTGCACGGATTGTTCCGATTGTGAGGCGCTGCTTTCGAGGAAGCGGTAGAAGGTGTCGTCGCGACCGAGCAAGGAGTGGATGACAGACATAGTGTGGAGAGTCTGGTTACCTTTTGTGAAAAGTTTCGCAAGCGTCATCTGTTTGCCATCAGAAGGTCATCCCAGTGTGAAGGGCGCATGTCCTGTCCGTTTCCTTGGCAAGGGAATCCTTCGGGACTATTTTTGCTGGTCCGATGAATGCCCAACCTCGATTGACGATCTACGATACGACCCTCCGCGATGGAACGCAGGGCACGGGGATTTCTTTCAGTGTAGGCGACAAGATTCGGGTGGCGGAGCGACTCGACGAGTTTGGGGTGCACTACATTGAGGGGGGGTGGCCGGGCTCGAACCCCAAGGATGCGACGTTTTTTGAAGAGGCGGCGAAGCGGTCGTGGAAGCATGCGCGGATTTCGGCGTTTGGGATGACTCGCAAGGGCAAGGTTCGCGTGGAGGAGGATGCGCAGGTGGCGAAGCTGTTAGCTGCGGAGACGCCGGCCATCACGATTGTGGGTAAGACGTGGCCGCTCCACGTTTTAGAAGTGTTTCAAGTTAGTCTGGACGAGAATCTTGCGATGATTCGTGACACGGTGGCGTATTTGAAGTCGCACGGGCGCGAGGTCCTGTACGATGCAGAACACTTTTTCGATAGTTTCCGTGAGGACCCTGATTACAGCTTGGCGACGATTCGGACAGCTGTTGAGGCTGGGGCTTCGTTGGCGGTGCTGTGCGACACAAACGGGGGGTCGCTGCCGGAGTGGGTGCGTGAGGTTACCGCGAAGGCGGTGGCTGCGGTGGGGCCGGTGGGGATTCACACGCACAATGATTCGGGACTGGCGGTCGCGAATGCGTTGGTCGCGGTGGGGGTGGGAGCGTGTCAGGTGCAGGGGACGATTAATGGCTACGGGGAGCGTGTCGGAAACTGTGATTTGGTGACGATGATGCCCAACCTGCAAATCAAGTTGGGGGTGCCGTTGGGGCTGGATTTAACAAAGCTTCGAGAGCTTTCGCACTTCGTGGACGGTCTGGCGAACGTCCCTCACAACATCCGTGCGCCGTATGTCGGCTCGGCAGCCTTCACGCACAAAGGGGGATTGCACGTCCATGCTGTCCAGAAGTTGGCTCGCACGTATGAGCACGTGGATCCGTCGTTGGTCGGGAATGAGCGGAATATCACGATTTCCGATATGTCGGGTCAGAGCAATGTGTTGGCTCGTGCGGCGGGGCTGGGTTTTGATTTTGAAAAGGGTTCGGCTGAGGTGGGGGTGGTGTTGTCCGAGGTGAAGCGATTGGAGAGTGAGGGGTATGAGTTTGAAGCGGCGGAGGCTTCGTTTGCCCTTTTGATTTCGGGGATTCTGGGATCGCGGCAACCGTTGTTTGAACTGGATGAGTATCATTGCTCGTATCGAACGAGTGGGGACGGAGTGTGGGACAAGTGTGAGGCGACGGTGAAGATTCGGATTGAAGGGAGCGTTGAGTACACGGTTGCGGAGGGGGACGGTCCGGTGAACGCCCTCGATGCGGCGTTGCGCAAGGCGTTGCGGGGGGCTTACCCAGAAATCGATGCGGTGCTTCTCAGAGATTATAAGGTGCGAATCATTAACGGTCAGGCGGGGACGGCTGCACGGACTCGCGTGTTGATTGAATCTGCGGATGCAACGGGGGAATGGGGGACGGTGGGGGTGAGTGACAACATCATTGCGGCGAGCTGGCGCGCGTTGGTGGACAGCTTGGAGTACGGGGTGCGGCGAGCGCGGAGTGGCTCAGTGCGTTAACGGCGTGTTGCCATGTTCAATGTGGTCCTTGTCGAACCTGAAATCCCGCCGAACACGGGCAATATCGGGCGTCTTTGCCTTGCGACGGGATCCACGCTTCATTTGATTGAGCCCCTGGGGTTCAGTCTGGACGAAAAGGCGTTACGTCGTGCGGGATTGGATTATTGGGATCGGGTCAAGGTGGTGCGTTGGCCGAACTGGGCCGCGTTTGAGGCGGCGCGGGATTCGGGGGCGGGCATGTGGTATTTGACGACGAAATCGCGAAAGGCGCACTGGGGGTGTGCGTTTCGGAAGGGGGATTATTTGGTGTTCGGTCGGGAGACGCGGGGGTTGCCGGAGAGCTTGCTGAATGCTCACCCGGAGCGGTGTCTCACGATTCCGATGGAGCCGGAGACGCGGAGCTTAAATCTGGCGACGTCGGTGGGAATCGTATTGTACGAGGCGGTGCGTCAGGATGCGCAGGTGGATTGACTTCTAGCGGGGAGGGTGTGGTTTTTAGACATGCGAACAGCGTTTTCGTTGGTCAGGCGAATTGAGTTTAGCGAGACGGACATGGCTGGGATTGTCCACTTCTCGAATTTTTTTCGAATGATGGAGATGGCGGAGCATGCGTTTTTGAGGGAGTTGGGGACGTCTGTGCATGTGCGCGGTTCGGGTGGAGTGATTGGGTGGCCGCGGGTGAAGGTGGAGTGCGAGTACGCTCGACCGCTTCATTTTGAAGATGAGGTTGAGATTCGGTTGAGTGTGGAGGAGGTGCGGCGGCGGTCAGTTCGGTACGGGTTTGAGTTTTTGCGTCTCCCCGGAGCGGAGCATGTCGCGAAGGGAACGGTCGTGGCGGTGTGTGTGCGGGTTGATGGGGAGGGAGGCTTGGAGGCGGTTGAGATCCCGGCAGAGGTTCGGTGCGGTCTGCTGGCGCGTTCCGTTGCTGAGGGGGAGTCGGGGGATTGACACGCGGGAGGGCCCCCCTAGGTTGAAACCCATGTCGAACTGGGTGAAGTTGGCCGTGGCGTTGGTGGTCATGGCGGCGAGTTTCGCGAGTGTTTTTGGACGGGGTCCTTCGGTTTCTGGGCCTGCGATTGTTGCGGGTGCAGCCCCGTTGCCATTGTCATTGGACGACCGTTACGAGGTCCGGAAATCCACGGTGTTTGTCTTGGATCCGCACGGGGGCAAGAAGAAGGTGGCGCAGCATCCTGTGCAGGTTTTTGAGGCGGAGCGGCGGTATTTTGGGGCAGTGAATCAGTTTGAACGACGGTTGCGTGAGGGGTGTTACCACACGTTTCAGTGGTGGTCGAAAGAGCGTTCAGATGTGACGGTTCGGTTTGAGTATCGTCAGGAAAAGCTTGGTTCGCATGTGTTGGCGCAGGAGGTTCGGTATGATGGGGTGCGCGGGGCGACCACGACGGAGTTTTCGGTCTTGGGGGATGATTATCACGAGGACGGGCCGGTGGTGGCGTGGCGTCTCTTGATTGTGCGAGAAGGTCGTGTGGTGGGTTTGAAGCAGAGCTTTTTGTGGGATTGAGGAAGTATGGCGAACTCCATGACGAGCGTTGGGGTGTGTGGCGGGAGGGTGTGGGTTCGAGTGGACGGGAAGGGTTGTTTTTTGAATGCGGGCGCGATTTCCACCTTTGCTGCGGAGATGCTGGGGCGGGGGCATCGGCGGTTTGTGGTGGATATGGGGTTGTGTCCGACGATGGACAGCACGTTCATGGGAACGCTCGCTGGGATTGCGTTGAAGCTGCAAAAAGCAGCGGGAGGTGGGGAAGAGGCTGAGTTGATGTTGGTGCAGGTGAACGAGCGGAATCGTGAGTTATTATCGGGGTTGGGCTTAGACCATTTAATGCGGGTGGAGTCCGGATTTGGGGACCTTGGTGGAGATGTGCAGTTGGATGCGTTGTCTTCGGAGGGCGGCGATAGGGAGTCGCGTGCTCGGGTGATGTTGGACGCACACGAGGCTTGTGTTGAGGCGAATGCGGAGAATGCGGCAAAGTTTAAGGACGTGCTGGCTTATTTGCGGGAGGACTTGGGCAAGGCCTGAGCAGGCGCATGATGAGTACGCGTTTTTACAAGCGTTCGAGTTTTGTGGCGCATCTGCCAGAGGGGTATCTTTACACGCCTAGCCATTATTGGATGACGGATGAAGGTGAGGGGGTTTGGAGGGTAGGTTACACCAAGTTTGCCACGCGGATGTTGGGTGAATTGGTCGATGCGGGTTTTGAGGTGGGAGAAGGGGCGGACGTTGCGGTTGGGGGGATTGTGGGATCGTTGGAGGGATTTAAGGCGATTTCTGACATTTATGCGGTGGCCACTGGTGTTTTTGCTGGGGCCAATCCGTTGTTGAAAGCCGGGCCAGAGGTGGTGTCGAAAGACCCGTTTGGCGAGGGGTGGCTGTATCGCGTCCGCGGAGTGCCGGATGCGCAGGCGATGGGAGTTGATGGGTACGTTGGCCTTTTGGATGGGACGATAGACCGCATTCTGAAGAGTCAGGACAGCGAGGGGCACTGAGGGAGGGTATGGAGGGCGCGCCAGACGGTTTTGAAGCCATCGTCTCGGCGGCGCTTCGGGGGCGGGTAGGGCGGAGATTGGTTTTGGTGTGGGAAGGCGACGGCGCTGAGGGCTTTTTTGAAAGGTGGGTTGGTGCTGGGAGGTGTGGGCGAGGGGACGTTTGGATTTTCCATGTGACGGGGTGGGTGAACGCGTCGGGTCCGCATGTGATGAAGCAAGTTGCCGTTGGTGGGCGACTCATTCGCGTGCAACGGCATCCGGGTTGGGAGCCTTCAGACTTGATGCTGAGTGCGGATGTTTATGTGGTCGCGAGTGATGCGTCTTCGGCGAAGGGGGATGATTATCCAGTGTCGCGGATTGCTCGGGTGATATCGAGTGGTGGCGTGCTGATTGGCCCGTCCACGGATGCGGGGTGGATGTTGGCGGCGGAGCGTGCGGGCTTTGTGGGTAATACGGGTGTTGTTCTGGGGGAG
>JBIIXW010000223.1:0-3065 GCA_044347165.1 Chthoniobacteraceae bacterium | reverse complement strand
CGAGTGAGTTTCTGCGTTCGGCGAGTCCGAGTTCGATGAGTTTACTTTCGATGCGGCGGAGGCGGTCGCGGCTGGAGAGGTGGGGTGCACGAACGGCAGCGGCGTAGGTCATGTTTTCGACGATGGTGAGGTTATCGTCGAAGGCGTCGTCTTGGGGAATGTAGGCGAGGAAGTGTTTGAGGCTGTCGAGGGATTCGTGGAGGGGGTGTCCGTTGAGGAGGACGGAGCCTCTCGACGGGAAGAGTTGTCCGGAGATGGTGCGGAGGAGCGTGGACTTGCCGGAGGCGCTGGCCCCCATGACGCAAATCATTTCGCCTCGGGAGGCGGCGAAGGAGATGCCGTCGAGGGCGAGGCGGTTTCGTTTGAAGCCGAAGGTGAGGTCACGGATTTCGAGGGTGGAAATGGTGTTCCGTTCTTCTTCGAGGATACGTTCAGTGAAGTCGCAGCGGAGGACTTGTCCGGCGTCGAGGCGGATGGTTGCTTCTTCTTTGAGGTCGCAGGTTCCGCCGACGTTGAGCGGGAGATCGCCGACGTAGATGGGACGGTCGGAGTGAATGATTTCGAGTTTGCCTGAGCGGTTCTCGTAGTTGCAGATGATGCGGAGGAGGAACTCACCGGAGGTTCCGGGCGAGAGGAGGATATCGTCGACGTCGAGTTGAGCGGGGTCGTTGGAGACGAGGTATGAGGACTTGTAGGATTTGAGGAGGAACCGGCCGCCCATGGCGCGCGCTCGGCGGCGAAGGTCTGCGATGGGGAGTTCTGCGTCTTCGTCGAAGTGGATGACGTCGTGGAGGGTGGCTTCGATGCGGGAACCGGGGCGGAGTTGAGCGGACCCGATGCGTGCGTCGACGTCTCTGAGGCAGCGGACGACGACCTTGAGGCCGAATCGGATTTCGAGGCAGCTGTCGCGGGACCGTTCTTTTTCGATTTCGACTTCCCCGTGTTCGTCGACGGAGAGGTAGATTTGTGTGACTTGGATGTTTTTTTTGGCGTTGAAGTAGTAGGTGAGGTCCTGGTGGTTCAGGACTTGATCTCCGACGAGCACGCGTTGGCCGACGTGGATGCGACAAAACTCACCTGGTTTGAGGGGGCGGCTTCGGACGGAGACGTTTTCGGCGCTTCGGTTTTTGATGATGAGGAGGTCGTGATAGCGGAAGGCGGTGATGCGCCCGTCTTCGTTGAGCGGGTCGAGGAAGACGTCGGCGTTGCTGCTGGGACGTCCGAAGGTGAGGGTTTCGAGGGGGGATACGGAACTGATGGCGGGGTCGGTGAGATCGTCTGCTTCGTTCAGTTGGCGAACGATATCGATGGCTTGGGTGGCCATCCCGAGCTGGGTCATGAAGGTGTGGAAGGCGGAGACTTTGTTTTGGTCCAGCCCGGCTCTCGCGATGAGATCGTACAGTTGGATGCCGAGCATCATTTTTCGGTCTGTACCGAGTTGTGAGGCGAGTTTGGAGGCCATGCTTCCGAGGTCCTGCTGCTCTTGGAGCGCTTCGCGGAATAGGGTTCGAAGTTCGGAGTAAACGGCTTCGGGGAAGTCGTGGCGCAGGAATCCGAGGGAGGAGTCGATGTCCGCTTCGATGAACTGGCCCTCCCGCTTTGAGAAAGCGGCGAGGACTTGGATGAGGAGGGGGAGGAGGTTCGGGCTTTCGGTGACGGTCCTCGGTTTGCCGGCGATGCGGCGGTAGAGGTATTGAGCGGCGTTCCAGGCGCGGCGTGCACCGGGCAGTCGGGCGACGTATTGCCGGAGGCGAGTTTTTGCCTCGTGGCGGAGACTGTCGATGACGGACGGGAAAGGCACGTGGCGGCGTTAGTTGCCGGTTTTGACTTCGATGATGTCGTGTGGGGCGCTTTCTTTTTGGCCGGCCGCTGAGACTTGGATGTAGCGGGCTTTTGCGCGTAGTTCGGGGAGGGTGCGGGCGCCGAGGTATCCCATGCCGCTTTGGACGCCGCCTGCGAGTTGGCTCATGACGCGGTCGAGGGGTTGTGAAAGTTCTTTGAGGGCTTCGACGCCTTCTGCTGCAACTTTTCGAGCGGTGTCTTGGGCGGAGTGTCCGTAGCGGGCGGCGCTGCCCGCTGACATGGCGGCGAGGGATCCCATGCCGCGGTACTGCTTGAATACTTTTCCATTAATCTCGAGGACTTGGCCTGGAGCCTCGGGACATCCTGCGAGGAGGCCGCCGCAGATGACGCCTTCGGCGAGGGTGAGCGCCTTGACGATGTCGCCTGACTTCGTGATACCGCCATCTGCAAGCAGTGTGACCCCCCGTTTTTTTGCCGCTTGCGACGCGACATACAGGGCGGTGAGCTGCGGGATACCGACTCCCGCGACGATGCGAGTGGTGCAGATGGAACCGGGGCCTTGGCCGACTTTCACGATCGAGGCGCCACAATCTGCAAGGTATTCGACGCCGGCGGCAGAGGTGACGTTGCCTGCGACGATGGGGAGGTCTTTGAAATGCTGGCGAATGAGGCGGACGGCTTCGCCTACTCCCGTGGAGTGGCCATGGGCGGTTGAAACTGCGACGACATCGGCTCCTCGCTCGACGAGGGCCGTGACGTGTCCGAGGAGGCGGTCCTGATCAATGGCGCCATCGGTTTTACGGACGACTGAGACGCCGACGCCGCAGAGAAGGCGGAACTGATTGTCGCGGGCGGGTTTGAGGTTTGAGCGCTTTTCCTGACGGATGCGTTCGATGTCAGAAATGGTGAAGAGGCCGCGCAGGGTGTCATCTCCGGACACGACCAAGAGTTTGTGGAGGCCGATATGCTCGGAAAAGAAACGGTCTGCCGCATCGATGGGGGCGCGTCCGAGGTCTTGTTCGCGGATGGTTTCGAGCTGGTTTCGTGGGGTCATCGCCTCGGAAACGGAGCGGGCGGCGTAGCGGGGGCGGACGACGTGTCCGGGGAGAAGTCCGATCAGGCGGCCTTTTGGGTCTACGACGGGGAAGGTTCGGAAGGAGAACTGTTTGGTTTCAATGAGTTCAAGGATTTCCCCGATGGTTTGCTCCGGATGAACGCGAATCGGATCTTGGATGAGACCGTGCACATTATTTTTGACCCTG
>JBIIXW010000118.1:0-10146 GCA_044347165.1 Chthoniobacteraceae bacterium | reverse complement strand
TCGGCCCCCGCAAAACCGCAGGCGCCCCATCATCCAACAACAAGCCCATGCTCAATAACCGCACCCCGTAACGCTCCACCGGCAAAATCTTTTGCGTCTGCTGGTCCATCGATGGACGCTCCGTCGTCCCAAACATCAACCCCATGCTCGGTCCGTACAAATCGCAGTCGCACAACCCCACCGACACACCCGTCCGAGCCAGCGCCAACGCCAGATTCGCCGCAACCGTCGACTTCCCAACCCCTCCCTTCCCGCTCGCCACCGCAATGACATGCTTCACCCCAGACAAGCGAGGCGGCGTCAACGAACCCGCAGGCTGCGCCGGTGCGTGAATATCAATCCGCACCGTCACCCGCTCCACTCCCGTCACCCCCCGAATCGCTTCCTCCGCCTCCGCCTTGATCTGCTGCGGCACCTTCGCGTCCGCCGTCGTCAACTGCATCAACACCGAAACCGCCCCCCCCTCAATCTTCACCTCCCGAACCAATCCAAACGAAACGATGTCCCTCGAAAAACCCGGATATTTGACGCGCGCCAAAGCGCCCTTGACCATTGCATCTGTGAGCATCCCCTCTTCCTAGCCTGCCTTCCCCTAGGAGTCATCACTCCAGCCAACTTTCCGCCAAACCAAGCCCGACACACACTCACCATGCGAAACCTCCCCAACCTCTGGTTCGAACCCCAACTCTGGCTCAACGGCGAATGGACCCTCTCCGCACGCCAACGCGAAATCGTCAACCCAGCCACCGCGCAACCCCTCGCATCCGTGGCTCTCGCCGATCCCGTCACCCTCGCCTCCGCCGCATCCCACGCAGCCCGAGTCCAACCCCAATGGCAGTCCGTGTCTTCCTTCGAACGCGGCGACATCCTCAAACGAACCGCCACACTTCTCCTCACCCGAAAAGACGACCTCGCCCGCATCATCACCCTCGAGCAGGGCAAACCCCTCGCCCAAGCCGCCGCCGAAGTCGACTACGCCGCCGGATTCTTTCAATGGTTCGGAGAAGAAGCCCGACGCCACGCCGGACGATTCAGCCCGCACCCCGACGCCACCCGAGAGTTTCGCATCGAAACCCGCCCCGTCGGCGTCTCCGCCCTCATCACCCCTTGGAACTTTCCGCTAGCTCAAGGCGCAAAAAAACTCGCCGCCGCCCTCGCCGCCGGATGCACCGCCCTCTGGAAACCCTCCGAACTCACCCCCCTCACCGCCCTCGCCATCGCTCCCATCCTCACGGAAGCCGGACTCCCCCTCGGCGTCGTGCAAATCCTCCCAGCAACCGGCCCCGACGCATGCGAAGCACTCGTCGGCAACCCCGAGGTTCGTCACGTGAGCCTCACCGGTTCCACCGCCACGGGTAAGTTAGTCATGGAACGCGCCGCGCGCGCACTCCAACGCGTCTCCCTCGAACTCGGCGGCAATGCGCCGTTCATCGTCCTCGATGACGCTGACATTCCCCTCGCAGCCGATCATCTAGTGCGACTTAAACTCCTCGTTTCTGGACAGGTCTGCGTCACAGCCAACCGCATCCTCGTCCACCAACCTATCCACCGCCGATTCATCGAACAACTGACCGCCCGTGTCGATGCCGCGTGCGTGGGTGATGGACTTAGCCCGAGCACGGACGCAGGTCCCCTCATTCACCACCAAGCCTGTCATCGCATCGCAGCTCTCCGCGAAAATGCCCTCTCAAGCGGTGCCACCCTCGTCTGCGAAAATCGCACCCACCAGCAACATCACGACCTCCGCGCCGGAAGCTTCTCCGCACCCACCGTGCTGGACAACGTCCCAGACCACGCCACCGCCGCCCAAACCGAAATCTTCGGTCCCCTATTCTGCATCTCGACGTTTCAACACCTCCCCGAAGCCGTTGCTCGTGCAAACAAAACCTCCTCGGGATTGGCGGGATACGTTTACGGGAGCGATCACTCTCGCGCGCTCGCCGTTGCTGCCGCGCTCGAAGTGGGCATTGTCGGAATCAACGAATGGCGCCCCCTCAAACCCGAGATCCCGTTCGGTGGAATCAAAGAAAGTGGGATCGGCCTCGAAGGGGGCCCCGAAGGAATCAACGACTTCCTCACCACTCAGGTGATCTCAACTCCCAAACCCGCTCTCTAAAACCCACCGCGTGTCGCAAGATTGTCACACACCTGCCGCAAAACGGTCGCGCGTTAGCCTCTCATTTGTGAACCAGGCCACGGCCTTACACACAACACCATCAAATGAACTTCACGATTGCCCGACGCGCATTTCTTTCAGCAGGTCTCTCACTCGTTGCCGGCTCGCTGGCCCCTGAACTCTTCGCGCAAGCCGTCAAAATCGACGCTGCGCTCCCCGAATACAAAGCCGTCTCCGGAGTAACGGGAAAACTCAATTCCATCGGCTCCGACACTCTCAACAATCTGATGACCTTTTGGGCCGAAGGATTCCGTGCCCTCTACCCAAACGTCAAAATCCAGATCGAAGGCAAAGGCTCCGCAACCGCTCCGCCTGCCCTCATCGAAGGAACAGCCCAGCTCGGCCCGATGAGCCGCCCGATGAAGGGCACAGAAATCGATGCTTTCGAAAAGAAGCACGGCTACAAGCCTCTCGAAATCAAGGTCGCCATCGACGCCCTCGCCGTATTCGTCCACAAGGATAACCCCATCAAGTTCATCCCGATGCGTCACGTGGACGCCATCTTCTCCAGCACCCGCAAACTGGGCGGCACTCCGGTTGAAACATGGGGCGATCTCGGCCTCACCGGACCTTGGGCTTCAAAACCGATTTCTGTCTTTGGAAGAAACAGCGCATCAGGAACCTACGGCTTCTTCAAGGACGTGGCCCTCAAAGGCGGTGATTTCAAACCTTCGGTGAAAGAGCAACCGGGCTCCTCGTCCGTTGTTCAAGGCGTCGCCAGTGACCTTGGCGGAATCGGCTATTCAGGAATCGGTTACGCAACCTCGAGCGTGCGGGCGGTCCCGCTGGAAGGCAACAACTCCAAAGCATTCGAAGCGACATTCGAAAACTGTCTGAGCGGCAAGTACCCTCTCGCCCGGTTCCTATACATTTACGTCAACAAAAAGCCCGGTCAGGCAATCGACCCGCTCCAAGCGGAGTTCCTCAAATTCGTCACTTCAAAGGCCGGACAGGAAGTCGTCATCAAAGACGGCTACTTCGGCCTCCCCGCCAAAATCGCCGGTGACGAGGTGAAAAAACTCACCAAATAACACCCGCCTCGCCACGTTCCGTTGACGGTCGGAGTCCACCCAACTCCGACCGTCTTTTCATTTCCACCCCCGTGGGGCTTGTAAAACCGTGAACCTTCACCCTGACGCGATCAGGGAGTCATCTCACCGCAGCACTCTCCGCGAGTGCTCCTGCGCGTAAAACCGTTTGTGCAACCCGAGCAAACGCCCCAACTCAACATTGGGATCCACATGATCCTCCACGCGAATATCCACAAAACGGTCCGATTTACCCCCGTATCCACCTCCTTTTCGGACCACCAGTAAGGCAGACGACTGCCGCCCTCGCACATCCCCTCCCTTTCCCTCCGCAGCCACCAACGCAGCCAGTAACCAGTCGCACAACGCCCCTTGGCCCGAACCCAGACCTGCCTCAAATGCCTCCGCCATCGCAGTTACCACCGCCTCCCCCGCGAGAATGTTGCCCTGCGCCGCATAATGCCGTCCCACGCGATGCCCCGCCCACGCCAAACACTCGCGCCCAGTAAAGGACGCCGCCCGCCCCTGAGCATCCACCACCCCAACCTGCCGCAAATCGCGATCAGGATCAGCCTCCGTTAACGCCCGAACCACCGCCTCCGGCTGCTTCCCATCTGCCAGCATCCGCAGCCCCTCCGGCCCGTAATCCGTGTTCGCATAGGACTGCGTCGCCACCGCACCCACTCCCGCCTTCGCCCACGGCACCACACTACCCACCCCAAAAAACTTGCTCTGCACCGCCACCCCCAAATCCCCCGTGCGCTCATCAAACCCCACCACCGAATACGTGGCCACCGGCATACCCTCCCCTCCACGCAACCTCCCCCAGCGCCCAAAAACCGTCCCCGACAAAACTCCAACCACCGTTCTCCGAGTCATGTTCATAATCAACATCCTCCGCTCAACAACTCACCGATCCAGCACGGGAAATGGAAACTCCGTAGAAGCCACATGCTCCCTCGCAGCAATCTCCTTCGCACGAGCAACCATCTCAGGGTGTTCTGACGCAACATCCTTCTCCTCCGACCGATCTGCAACCACGTCATACAACTCCCAATCCCCCGGTTGCGTTCCTTTTTTTGACGAAAGATTCCGGCGAACCGCTTTCCAGCGCTCCATCATCACCACCTGATAGCCGAGGTATCCGGAAAACTCTCGGTAAAGAAACGGCCGCGCTCCTTGCCCGCGGCCTCGCAACGTCGGCAAAAGGCTCACCCCATCCAAACCCTCAGGCACACGCCCCCCCGCCACCTCAACCAACGTCGGCATCCAATCCTCAAATCCACTCACCCCATCCGAGGCGCCACCCGGGGCCACAGTGCCCTTCCAACGCACAATCGTCGGCACCCGAAACCCGCCCTCCCACAACGTCCCCTTCCCATCGCGCAGCCCGCCAGTTGATTCAAAAAAGGCCGCATCCGTCCCACCCAACCCCTGATGCGTTCCATGCAAGGGCCCGTTGTCGCTCGTGAAAACAAACAACGTCTTTTCGTCCAACCCCAACTCCGCCACCAACGCCATCATCCGCCCAATCTCGCGATCCATCCGCGTCACCATCGCCGCATAAGCCGAACGCGGACGCCGATGCGGCAAATACCCCTTCCCACCCGGATACGGCTCCTCCTCAAACTGCCCGTCGTACTCCCGCAACGAGTCCTCCGGAACCTGCAACGCCAAATGCGGCACGGTGGTTGGCCAGTACAAAAAGAACGGTCGCTCCCGATTCGTCCGAACAAAATCCAACGCCTTCTCCGCAATCAAATCCGCCGAGTATTCTGGCCCGCTGAACCGAGCATACGTTGCCGCATCGCCCTTCGCCTCACCCTCCTTCAAACGGTCGTGCGCGGGAAATGCAGGGTTCTTCAGCGCCACCTGCCGCGCATCATCCCACAAATGCGTCGGATAAAAGTTATGCGCCACCGCCTGACAGTTATACCCAAACCACCGGTCAAACCCCTGTCGCAGCGGCTCTCCCGAGGTTCCTGGTCCGCCCAATCCCCACTTCCCAAACCCTCCCGTCGCATACCCACACTCCCGCAATAACCTCGCAATCGTCACCGTCCCCTCCGGCACCGGATACTGCCCCTCCGTACCCTTGCTGAACTGCCGGTTATCCCGAATAAACGCGTGTCCGGGATGCCGCCCCGTCATCAACACGCAGCGCGACGGCGCACACACAGCGTTCCCCGAATAATGCCGCGTCAGGCGCATTCCCTCCGACGCCATCCGATCCAGATGCGGCGTCCGAATCCGCTTCTGACCAAAACATCCGAGATCCCCGTAACCCAGATCATCCGCCAAAATGAACACAATGTTCGGCGGACGATCCGCCGCAACCGCGCCCTGACCAAAGGCGCGCCACAGGACGAACAACAAACTCACACCCCGCATAAACAACCACACGTCTTTCTTTTTCATAGCTTTAGTTCCCATACATTCCGACATCCTCACCTCACCGCACCGATACCCGACAACGTCTCACGCGCAAAAGTCGGACCGAGACACCCGAAAACCCAATCCTCGCTCTCAAGCAACCCGCCCGATTGCGCGAGATGCCCGGCGGACAAGAAAGTCCGCCCTCCCATCTCCCTCCGCGGACCGCGGACACCCTGTCCGCGTCTTCTCCCCCCCCCCAACCGCCCGCCCGCGTCCGCCAATCGCCGGGCGCTCCCCAGACTCCTCCACCGTCGCTTCCCCCCGCCCCGAGGCTTCCTCCTCTTTTCTGAGCGCGGGTACCTGCATATCCTGCGGAGATGCCAACCGTGTTACGGAAGTCTGGTTTCAGGTTTTTCTTCTACATGGCTGACCACCTCGAACCGCCGCACATTCATGTCGAGCGCGACGACTCGGTCGCAAAACTCTGGCTCGACCCCATCGAGTTCAGCTCCAACCACGGGTTCAAGAATCATGAGTGCGTCGAGATTTTGCGAATCACGGAGGCCCACCTCGACGCGTTCCTCAGGGCGTGGTACCTTACCTTTGGAGGCTTGCAGCCATGAACGATTTGCGAATCAAGTCCGCATCATTCTCAGACGACTTTCTTGCGATTGAGTTTTCTGACGGTCGTTCCATCTCAGTACCTTTGGATGCCTTCGTTCGTTTGAAGGAAGCGACTCCGTCTGAACGGAATCAGTGGCGCTTGATTGGAAAGGGCTTGGGCATTCATTGGGAAGCATTGGACGAGGACATCTCCATCGACAATCTCCTCCTCTCCTACAGTCGCTCCAAACGCGACTCGTACCTGCGCCCATCCGCAGACGTCCGGTAACCCCGGGCAATCGCCTCGTCGCAAGCGTCATCCACAGCCTCCCCCACTGGGACCGCGGACAACCTGTCCGCGTCTTCCACCCGACCGCACCACCTGCCATCCCCCCCCCGCGTCCGCCCAGCGCCGGGCGCTCCTCCGGCTCCGCCTCCGTCGCTTCCCCCCGCCGCAGGGCTCCCGCCACCCTCCCCGCCAGCTCACCGGACTGAACTCAGGGAGACGCGGAACCCGTTGACGATGCTGCCGCGGGTCGGGGTGTTGCCGTTCCGGTTCACCACGGTGCAGTTGCACGCCGCGTCGTTCCAACTGCCGCCCCGGTCCCGCCGATTGGCCTTCGGATCCTTCTCGTCATTCCCATCGAGCATCCACTCTTCATCGTTCCCTCCCAGATTAAAGAACCCCAACGCATTCGCTCGAAAACTCCCCACAGGCGCCGTCCCCTTCACCCCATCCACCCCCATCCTCGCTGGATCATTCTTCCCATCCGCCATGATCGCACGACGACCTTTTTTCCCCACTTTCTCCTTCGACCGTCCGAGGCATTCAGCCACCCTGTTTCCCATGGATCGGCACCCTTACCCCGTCATTATCGAGAACGTCAGCCCGGCCATCAACGGCGGACGATTCCCCGTCAAACGCGTCGTCGGCGAGGAACTCCGCATCGAAGCCGATATCTACAAGGACGGACACGACATCGTCGGTGCCCGCCTCAAATGGCGCGAACAGGGCAAACGAAAATGGAACACCGCGCCCATGACGGCCATCGCCAACGGCAACGACCGCTGGCAGGGCTCGTGCACCCTCCTGCAAAACGCCACGTTCGAAATCACCATCGAGGCGTGGCCCGACACCTTCCGCTCATGGTCGCACGAGTTTCGGACTAAACTGCGCGCCGGCCAAACCGACTTGGCTCTTGAAACCAAGGAAGGCGTGCTCCTCATTGAAGCCGCCGCCGAACGCGCCCAAAAAAACAATCCTGACTCCGCCAAAAACCTGCGCCACCAAGCCGCAGAACTCGCTCAGTCCAACCCCTCACAAGCCGACGCAATCGCTCACGCCCCCAGCCTCGAATCGCTGATGGACGCATTCGCAGACCTCCAGCTCGCAACGGAATGGACACTCGACACGTGCGAAGTCCGCGCACTCGTAGACGCACCGCCCCTCCGTAAATCCGCCTCTCCCCACTACCCGATTGTCGTCGTAGACCGCCGCGAAGCGCTCTACGCAGCTTGGTACGAGTTTTTCCCACGTTCCGCCACCGGAGAAGGCCACCGAGGCGCAACCTTCCGCGAATGTCTGTCCCGCGTTGAAGATGCCAAGTCCATGGGCTTTAACGTCATCTACTTCCCGCCCATTCACCCCATCGGTGTCACCGCCCGAAAAGGACGCAACAACGCGCTCACCTGCGAGCCCGGCGAACCCGGTGTCCCCTACGCCATTGGAAACCGCCACCAAAACTGCCCGAATGGAGGCGGACACCGCGACGTCGCTCCCGAACTCGGTACACTTGAAGACTTCAAATGGCTCGTCGAAGAAATCCGCGCCCAAGGGATGGAAGTCGCGCTCGATTTCGCCATCAACTGCTCCCCCGACCATCCCTACGTCCACGAACACCCCGACTGGTTCTTCAAACGTCCCGACGGCTCCATCAAATACGCCGAAAATCCCCCGAAAAAATACCAAGACGTCTATCCCCTCAACTTCCACAACCCCGACTGGCGCAACCTCTGGAGAGAACTTACCGATGTGGTTCGCTTCTGGTGCGCCCAAGGTGTCCGCATCTTCCGCGTCGATAATCCCCATACAAAGCCGGTTGCGCTTTGGGAATACATGATCTCCACCCTCCAATCGGAGTATCCCGACGCCATTTTCCTGTCCGAAGCCTTTACCCGCCCAAAGATGATGCACGTCCTCGCAAAAGCGGGGTTCACCCAAAGCTACACCTACTTCACGTGGCGCAACTCGCCCGCTGAGCTTCGCGAATACTTCACCGAACTCACCACCACCGCCCAAGCCGAGGTGTTCCGCCCCAACCTCTGGCCAAATACACCCGATATCCTGCCCTTTTTTCTGCAAACAGGCGGACGACCCGCCTTCGAAATTCGCGCCCTCCTCGCGTCCACCCTTTCCCCCGTGTACGGCATCTATTCCGGATTCGAGCTCTGTGAAAACGCTGCTGTTCCGGGCAAAGAAGAGTACCTCGACAGCGAAAAGTACCAGTGGAAGGAGCGCGACTGGAACGCTCCAGGCAACATTAAAGACCTGCTTCGTAAACTGAACCGCTACCGCGATTCCCACCCCGAACTCCAACAACTCCGCAACCTGCGCTTCCTTCACTCCGACAACCCCAACATCCTCGCGTTCGGCAAGTTCTCAGACGATTCACCCACCCTGACACTGGTGGTCGTCACCCTAGACCCCTTCAACACTCAATCCGGCCTCATCGAAACACCGGCCGATCTCCTCCGAAGAAACCCCAACGAAGGATTCGACGTACGAGACGTCATCACCGGTCAAACCTTCCACTGGCAGGGGCACCAAAACTTCGTCGAGTTTCGCCCCAGAGAAGTCGTCGGACACCTGCTCGAGATTCGTCGCTAACCCTCTTTTCGCGCAACTGAGGTGGCCCCCCGCGTGTTCTCTCTTTTTGCGCACTCGCCTTCAGCCGGTTCCGGTTAAAGTCGGGCGCCCCCCAACGTGAAAGAACCCCCGGAAGGAACCACTGAATCCGATCAAGAGGACATCGCGCTCATGCGCGCTCTGGCCAGCGGTGACCATTCCGCTCTCGAGCGCCTCATCCGCAAACACCACGGACGCGTCGCCGGCCTCGCCGCTCGCATGCTCAACTCCAACGGTCCCGCACCTGACGAAGTCGCCCATGAGGTCTTCGTCAAAGTCTGGCGCTACGCGGCCCGCTACGAACCGTCCGCCAAGTTCGTCACGTGGCTTCTGCGCATCACCCGCAACCATGTCCTGAACGAAATTCGGTCCCTCACACGTCACGGCCACGAATCCCTCGACGCTGTCTACGAGGAGAGCGAACTCCCGAAACACGACCCGGCCGATGCTGAGATTCATCGTCCCGACCGCAAAGCGCTCAACGACGAACTGGAGGCCGCCGTCACCAGCGCCATGGAAGAGCTCCCAGAGAACCAACGCATCGCACTGAGCCTGCGCCGCTTCCAGGACCTCTCCTACGAACAAATCGCCGAGGTGATGGAACTCTCCGTACCCTCCGTCAAAAGCACCCTTTTCCGGGCCCGCACCGCCCTCAAAGAACGCCTGCGCCCCTACCTCGACGGAAACCCGCCAAGCAAGGAACCCTGAGTCTACCACCCCTCGGTTGATGCCTCCGCTGACCCCTCAGTCAGTCCGGCGGAAACCCTTCCTGTTTACCCGCCACAGGCGACACCTCGACACCTCATAATCCCCCGAAGCCTGCTTCTGCTCGGACGTAACGCACGGTCACTGTCCACCGGGTTTCTTTCCCGTTCAACGACTGTAACCGCGTGCCGATCAGCACCGGCGCCAGCCACCGCGCATTCCCCGAGCCGTGCAACTGCACAGCAGCCCCACTCAGCTCCCACTGGTTCACGCCACGCCCAGATACGGCACCCATCACACTCACCCACTCCATCCGCTCCGTCACACTAAACCCAAGCCCGCCACTGCGCTTC
>JBIIXW010000117.1:0-10193 GCA_044347165.1 Chthoniobacteraceae bacterium | reverse complement strand
TTCCTCGATGAAGCACGTAATCGTGCGCAAAGCCATCATCCCTCCGTTCTCACCGTCTACGAAACCGGTGAACAAAGCGGCTGGTACTTCTTCGCCTCCGAACGCGTCGAAGGCCGCCCGATGCACATGCTCGCACTCGCCGGCGTCAAACTGAGCGCCCCACAAGCCGCAGAAATAGGCAAACACATCGCCGCAGGTCTCGCACACCTCAACCACCTCGGCACACCCCACGCCGGCCTGCGCATCAACGAAATCACCATCGGCTCCGACAACCTCCCCCGCATCTCAAACCGCACCGTCCCCGGAGGAGACCAACACGCCCTCAACAAAATCAACCTAGCCACGATCGGCGCCGCCCTCCTCCCCATCCTCTCCCCCGCCGCCCCAACCGAATTTGTCGCCCTCCTCAGCCGCACCCAGCCCGGCCACAAAGCTCCCCTCCAATCCATCGAGGAATTCATCGACGGCTGCGGCAAGTTTCAAACCCAAGCCATCTTCCAAAACGTCGCTGCCGGCACTCCCCTCGCAAACTTCCATTCCCTCGACGACATCGCAAAAAAACGCTCCCCCTTCGGCACCTTCGTCAAAGCCATGCTCCTAGCAGGCCTCGGAGTCGGCGCCCTCTACCTTTACAACCGCACCGGCTTCCAACTCGACGTCCTCCTCGGAAGAAAACCCGTCGTCGACGAAGTCCAAATTCCCGCCGGCTCCTACACCCTCGCTAACGGAAAAACCGTCGAACTTCCCGCATTCAGCATCGACCGTCACGAAGTCACTATCGGCGAATACCATCAGTTCGTGAAGTGGATCCTCGAAAACCCCCAAGATGAGTTCAAGTTCAACCATCCCTCCACTCCCCGAGGCACTTCTAACATCCCCGAAAACTGGAAAATCTACCAACCCCGCGCCGAACGCGGAATGCCCGTTCGCGGCGTGCCAACCTCCTACGACTCACCCGTCGTCGAAGTGAACTGGTACCAAGCCTACGCCTATGCCGGATGGCGCGGCCGCGCACTCCCCTCCGTCGAACAATGGGAAATCGCAGCCCGAGGCAAAGAAGGATTCGCCTACCCTTGGGGCAACGACTGGGACCCCGCCATTGCCAACACCAACGCCGATCATACCCCAACCCGCCCCGACGCCTCCGGAAAAATCGACGGCTTCAACTACTGGGGCGCCGTCAAAAAACAACGCGACATCTCACCCTTCGGCGTCATCGGCCTCGCCGGTAACGTCAGCGAATGGGTCGGCTCCGTCACCAAAGACGGAAAAGCCCTCATCAAAGGCGCAAACTACGCCTCCGCAGGCCTCACCTCCGACCAAGCTTTCAAACTCGAAGCCGCAACCTGGGCATGGGAAACCGTCGGATTCCGAACCGTTGCCGCCCCCGCCCAAAACCCAGAATCCACCCCGAAACCCTCCGAATAATGACAACCCAACCCCTACCCTCCCTCTCCCTCCGGGCCCTCATCGCCGCCGCTCTCACCCTCACCCTCACGGGCGTTGCGTTCGCCGCAGACCCCAAAAAACCGACCGTCATCGCATGCGTCGGTGACAGTATCACCTTCGGCGCCGGTGTCGAAAAGCGGGAGGAGAACAACTACCCAAAAGTGCTCGGCGAACTGCTTGGAAAATCGTTCGAAACAAAGAACTTCGGACGCAGCGGTGCAACCCTCCTGAAACAGGGCGACCTCCCCTATTGGAAAACCAAAGAGTTTGAAAACGCCTCAGCCAGCAACCCCGACATCGTTGTCATTAAACTCGGTACCAACGATTCCAAACCCCAAAACTGGAAACACAAAGATCAGTTCGTCTCGGACGCAAAAGCCCTCGTCCTCCACTTCCGCAATCTCCCCTCAAAACCCGTCGTTCACGTCTGCCTACCCGTCCCCGTGTACGAAGCCCGCTGGGGAATCAACGAACCCGTCGTGCAATCCGAAGTCATCCCCGCCCTCCAACAGGTCGCCAAAGAACTGAACACACCCGTCATCGACCTGCACACCGCCCTAGCCAACAAACCCACCCTGTTCCCCGACAAAATCCACCCTAACGCCGCCGGCGCAAAACTCATCGCCGAAGCCGTCGCCGAAGCCCTTCGCAAACCCTAAACATGCCCCAACCTTCACCCCACCTGCTCCGTTCCATCGAGGCCATCGAAGTCCCCTCCGGCACGCCCGTGATGATTCCCGAGGGCACCGAAATCGTCGTGACCCAAAGCCTCGGCGATTCACACACCATCCACACTCCAGGCCCCGGAGGCCTCTACCGCGTTCAACCCGACGACGCCGATGCCCTCGGATTTCCCAAGTTTGTCCGCGCCGACCGATCCCAACTCCCCTTCTCCGACGACCTCGTGTGGGAAGAGTTGCGCAACGTCTATGATCCCGAGATCCCCGTCAACATCGTGGACCTCGGCTTGGTCTACGGCGTGTCCTCCAAAGACGCAAACGACATCGCAGGCAAAGAAGTGCACGTCGCAATGACCCTCACCGCACCAGGATGCGGCATGGGCCCCGTCCTCGCCGCCGAAGCGCGACAACGCATCTCCCATCTTCCGGGCGTCGCTCGTGCCGACGTCGAACTGGTGTGGGATCCGCCGTGGAACCCCGAACGCATTTCCGGGGACGGAAAACGTAAGCTCGGGATCGATTGATCCATGAACGTTCCCGACACCGCCTTCGTGCTCGGAGCAGGCCTCGGCACCCGCCTCAAATCGCTCACCGCGCGACGCCCCAAACCCCTCGTCCCCGTCGCCAACAAGCCGCTCATCGCACACGCATTCGAACACCTCGCACACCACGGCGCTCAGCGATTTGTCATCAATACCCACTGGCGTGCAGAAGCCTACGCCACCGCCTTTCCCAAATCCTCTTGGGAAAACCACCCTCTCGCGTGGAGCCACGAACATCCCGAAGTCCTCGAAACCGCAGGCGGTCTGAAACACGCCGCCGCCCTTCTCCCTGCCGCAGATTCGTTCTGGGTCTACAACGGGGACATCCTCTCGGACCTCCCCCTCCAACGAGCCCTCCAAGCGCACCAACAACACAACCACCTCGTCACCCTCGTCCTCCGCTCCAACGCCGAACCTCGTCAAATCGCGTTCAACCCCGAAACCACGCTGATCACCGACATCGGAAACCGAATCACCCCGGACTCCCCAAAAGATTACCTCTTCACCGGCATTTCACTCATCAACCCCCTCCTACTCAACCATATCCCAGCCAACCAAAAAATCAGCGTCATCCCCATTTACATCAATCTTATCAAACAAGGACTACCTGTCGGCGGATGCGTCATCAACGAAGGCTCATGGCACGACCTCGGAAATCGCGACACCTACCTCGAAGCGCATCAACTCCTTGCGTCGCAGAGCTCCTCCAGCCCGTGGATTCATCCCACAGCGTCCATCGCACCATCCGCGCGCATCACCGGCGCCTCCGCCATCGGCGCACGTGCCTCCATCGGCGCGGACTGTCTCATTCATGATTCGATCGTCTGGGAAGATGCGCGCATCCTGCCCGAAGCTCAACTCCACCGCTGTGTCGTAACGGATGGCGCCCACGTCGCCGGACACCACCTCGACTCCGATCTCACTGAAGCCCCATGACCCCGCTTTGCACCGCCGAGGAAGCGCTGCGCCTTACCCGCGAACACCTTCCAACTCTCCCTCTCGAATCCGCCTCTGCAGAACCGCTTTTGAAAGGCGGATCCGACCGCACGTACTTCCGCATCTCCACACCACAGGTTCGTATGGTTCTGTGCGTTTACGGAACCACTCGCACCGAGAATGCCGTGTACGCAGATCTCGCAATCTTCCTCTCCAACTGCGGCATCCGCGTTCCAAAAGTCGTTGCGCATCTGCCGGATCGCCGCCTTCTCTGGCTCGAAGATCTCGGCACCCTCGACCTCTGGCACTACCGCAACGCGCGCCCAGATCTCCGCCACTCCCTCTACCAAGAAACCCTCGCGGCCGCCGCCAAACTCCACGTCGGCGCAACCAAAGCCTTCCACGCCCTCCCCGAACACCTCCGCCCCACGCTCCAAGCCCCATTCGATCACGCCCTCTACCGCTGGGAACAAGACTACTTCCGCACCCACTGCCTCGAACGTCACCTCGGCTGGACGCCCAATCACATCGAGACCGCCTTCCCACGCCACCTCGGCGAGACCCTCGCAAACCAACTCGCCACTATCCCCAGAGCGCTGGTGCACAGAGACTTTCAGAGCCAGAACGTTCTCATCGAAAACGGAGCCCCAGCATTCATCGACTTTCAAGGAATGCGAATGGGCCTCCCGCAATACGACGTAGCATCCCTGTTGCTTGACCCTTACGTCGAACTCCCCGACTCCGAAATCGAAGCCGGTATTCAGTTTTATAAATACTCCGCTCTCGCAGCGGGCGGTTCCGTCTCGGACGATTTCGATGACGTGTTCACCCTCGCTGCCATGCAACGCCTCATGCAGGCCCTCGGCGCTTACGGATTCCTCGGATACGAACGCAATCGCCCCGATTTTCTCGCGCATTTCCCCGCCGCCCTCCCACGCCTCGTCAAAATCCTTCGCCGTATTCCTCCGCTGCATCCCCTCGCCGAAGCACTCGATCAAACCTCCCTCTCACCCACACCGTGACCGCCCCCTCCACCAATCATCTCGTTCGAAACTGCGCCATCGGCGGACTCATCCTGGCCGAAATCTATATGATCTTCACCGTCGCCGGCCCGCGCATGAAAGATCCCAACATTCCCTTCGACGCACTGCTCACCCGACTCGCCGTGCTCGCCGTCTTCTTCGGCCCCTTCGGCCTCGCAGCTGGCACCGGCGTCGGACTCCTCATCAACGCCCTCCGAAAAAAGAACTGAGCACGCCACCCACGGCGGTCGACCGTCTCCACCCGCATTCCATCGCCGCATGCACCATCCCAAACGCGCCCTCTTCATCGAGCACGATCCGGTCAGTCCCGGTGGTCAGGTCTGGCTTCGCTTCCAACAGCGAGGCTACGAAATCGTCCGCTTCAATATCGTGCCGCCGGAAAAGTTCCATGCTCCAAACGTGGCCGTTGAGTTTCCCGACCTCACCGCATTCGATGCCATCGTGCCCATGGGCGCTCCTTGGGGCGTTTGGGAAGACCACGTCATCGGAAACTGGCTCCTCCCCGAAATCAATCTCCTCCGCGCAGCCCACCACGCCGGGATTCCCATCTTCGGCATCTGCTTCGGCGGACAACTCATGGCCCGCGTCCTAGGCGGAACCGTCGCCCCCGGCCCACGTCCAGAACTCGGCTGGACCCACGTCGAAACCCTCACGAACGACAATTTCCCACCGGGTCCGTGGTTCGAAAGCCACAACGACCGCTGGCAACTCCCGCCCAACGCCCGCGAACTCGCCTCCACCAACTTGGCCTCGCAAGCCTTCACGATTCACCGAACCCTCGCCGTCCAGTTCCACCCCGAAATCGATCCGGAAACCCTCGATGTCTGGCTTCGTAACGGGGACGATATCAAACTCGCGGCGCACGGCGTCGACGTCACTCGTCTCGTGGAGGATACCAAAACGCTCCATGTGTCCGCAGCAGCACGCACACACGCCCTCGTCGACTACTTTCTCGATCGCGTTGCAACCCAGCCGGCCCCCGCACCGATTCCCTAAACACTCCAAACGCCTCCTCAGCATGACCACCATCCGCCGCATCGGAAACCATCCGCGCTGGTCCGACGTTGTGATTCATCAAAACACCGCTCGCTGGGTCGAAGTCGCGTCTGACCTCTCCGCGGATTCCCGCTCACAAATCGCCCAAATCCTCACACAAATCGACGAAACACTAGCCACCCTTCGCGCACCCCGAACCGCCCTTCTCGAAGTGAGTATTCACCTCGCTGCGTTAGAGGATGTGGAAATCCTTAACGCCCTCTGGGACAACTGGGTTCCGTCAGGACACGCCCCCATCCGCGCCTGCGTGCAGTCGGGCCTCGCCGGATCCTGCCGCGCAGAGTTCATCATTCACGCCGCAACCGATTTCTAACGAATAGGATGCATCACTCCGCAAAAGCCTTCCTCCCGCTCATGGCGCTGCTGATGGCGCTCCTCAGCGTTCGCTCCGACGCCCGCCCCGCACCCGCTGAGTCGGAGCCGGCTCATGTCGAAATCTGGACCCGATTCGTCGATCGAAACGGCATTCTCTTGGACTTCACCGGACTCGACGGAAAAGTCCCTCTCCCCTCCCCAGCGGAGTGCCGTGCAGGGAAACCCAACGCGCTCGGCTGGTTCCAACCCGCAGAGAACGGCGCAATGTTCACCGGCCTCTACCTCGACGCAGCCCTCAACCGCTGGCAAATCACCCGAGCCCCAGACGATGCCGACAAAGCCCGTAAACTCATGCGCGGCCTCATCCGCCTCAACTCCGTGAGCAAAGTGAAAGGCTTCGTTGCCCGAGGCGTCAGTTCCGACGGACACTCCCATTTCCCAATGGGTTCCAACGATCAAACCCTTCCATGGATTCTCGGTCTTTGGCAATACCTCAACTCCGACGTCGCCTCCGCTGACGAACGAGACGTAATCGCCGGACGTCTCACCGACACCATCGAGGCCATCATCTCCAACCTCTGGAGAATGCCAGCCGAAGAACCGTTCGGATCGCGCGGAAGTTTTGCAGGTCACCACTTCGACGACGTCACCCGCATGCTGCTTTCCCTCAAAATCCTCGCGACGCTCTCTAAAAATCCTGACTGGGAAAAAAACTATCGCACCGAACTCCAACGCACCGTCGGCCCACAATCCCTCACGAAGCTCGCCATTTGCAAAAATGGAATGTCTTTCTTCTACGCGAAAACCCACACGTGGACGTCCTGTGGTTCCGTGGCCGCCCTGCGGGCCCTCTGGGAAATCGAGAAAGACACCGAGCTTCGGGACGCCTTCGCCGAGGGCCTCCGCAAGAGTGCGGACCTCGCGGCCGAATCCCTCGAACTCTGCGACCGCTTCGACCCCTCCATCCCTTCGCGCTTCAACGTCGATTGGCGCGCGTCCATGTTGCCCCTATGGCAAACCCAATCCACAGAACAGGAAGCGGTGGATCTCGCCCTGCTCCAGCTGAAAGAGTTCGTTAAAACATCGCCCGGACGAAACCGCGAAACAGCCTTCATCCGCGAAGGCACCTCAGCCGCATGGATTGTCACTCTCGACCCCGACCCCGCTCGAGTCGCCAAACACGCCCCAACCATTCGTCGCATCGCCGCCACCCTCCCCTACCCCCAACTGCACTGCAGCACCTTCTTCTGGATCGAGTCCGCCTGCCTCCGCCTCCCCTCCCCCCAGTAACCTCCCCGCGCATCCCCGCGCATCCGGACATCCGGACATCCTCCGCACCAAAGGGGCGACTCATGTCAGCCTGGGGCATCGCCCCAGGTCACGGTAAACATAAGGCCCCAGCCCCAACGGGGCGGCACAACGAGATTCCAACCCAGTCACGGACCGGAGGCATTGATGACGCATACGCCAGATTCACCCTACGCACGCTCAAGATGCACCATCACCTCCATCGTCCGTTCACCCCCACCTCGGAACGTCCCATGAACCGGTGCGACGTCCTGATAATCGCGCCCCACCGCAATGACCACATACCGCTCGTCCACCAAACAATTATTCGTCGGATCCAACCCAAACCAACCGCGTCCCGGCACCCAAATCTCACACCACGCATGCGTCGCGTGCGCGCCACGCACCTCCCCGCGCTTCGCATCGAACAGATACCCACTGACATACCGAGCCGGCAACTGCACCGCCCGACACAGTGCCAACATCAAATGCGCGAAGTCCTGACACACCCCGCGTCGGCCCCGCTGAAACTCCGCACTATCCGTGTTCACCGTCGTCACCCCCGAAACATATTCGCACGTCGCGTGCAGGTGAAACATGACCGCCCGAGCCAACTCAAACACTCCCCCCGCATCCGCCCGAAGATCCACCGCCTCACGCCATAACTCCGGTGGGATCTGCACCATTCCATGCGGCTTCAAAAACGGCTCCAACGCCTCCTCCCGCGCCTCCGCCTTCAGATCCTCTAAGGACACATCCAAAGGCTCGCCCTCGCCATACCGATCCCTCGTTTCCACCACGCTTTGAACATCAATCAACAAGGCCGTGTGTGGCTCCTCGACCTCAAAGTAGGACACCGTATTTCGGTGAAAATCCACAAACGTTCGCAACCGCGCGACCGGCATAATCCGAATCAAGTTCTGAACCACCCGCTGCCATGGCGAGCGAACCGGAACCACACGTAACTCATTGGCATTGTTTGTGACAGGGCCAGCGTACCGATACTTCGTGTGATGCGTGATTTTCAGTCTCATCGGAAAAAACCGGACACAGTGAAGCAGACCGTTCGAACAGGCCAACTCCCTTCGCACCCCCTCAACACCCGCGCATCCCCTTCGAACGCCGCTGCTGCTGTTGCTGCTGTTGTTGCTGACGCTCCACCAATGCCTGATACCCGCTCGCATCAAAACCAGGCACACGCGCCAACCGGTTCGCCTCCCGTGGCATTAGCACATACTTCTCAAAAATCTCCTGTCCCGCTGCATTCAACGCCATTTGTAAATCGTCAATGTACGAGTGAACGCCTCGATCCAAAACCTCCTGCACTCCCGCAAAGTTCAACTTCGCCAACAGCGATCCCGTAACCTTCTCCGCCCCATTGGAGTACTGGCCCGTCGGCGTCCCCGAAATCTGGTGCAACACGTCATCCACCGCTCGAACACAAAACCGAACCGAACGCGGGAACTCAATCGACAACAACAAGAACTCCAGAATGTTGGCATCCCCAAAGTCGGTCCCGTAAATCCTCCGGAAAGCCGCCGCCGCACTACACGCACGCAAAATGGTGCTGCCTTGAATCTGCTGCAATGCATCCAGGTCTTCCACCGTCTGCGTTCGAATATCGAGAAAGCGACTCGTCTTGTCCGCACGTTCTAAGTACCTGCCCAACTGCAAAAACTGCCAACCCTCCGTGCGCGACAACGTCGCCATGGTGATTCCGTCAAACAGCAGCGAACTCTGAATCACCTTCTCATAAAACGCCTGCGGCGACCGCTCATGCATCTCCCGTCCCTCCCCCGACCCAACGAATAAATGCAACGCGTTCAGCTCCGTCCACATCTCATCCGAAATCTGATCCCGCACCGTCCGAGCATTCTCGCGCGCCTGCCGCACACACGAGAGAATCGAATCCGGATTCCGCGCATCCAATGCAAAAAACCGCGCGACGTCCGATGCCCCCGGTCTCGGATACAACTCCGCAAACGCCCCTTCCATCGCCGTAGCAACGAGCACCGGCATCCAGTACTCACCGCGCGCGCGCCGTCCCAACGCGCTCGAATCCAACAGCATCTCTGTCGAAACCAACATCAACCGAGCAAGATTTTCCGCCCGCTCCATGTACCTCGACATCCAGTAAAGATTATCTGCAACCCGTGAAAGCATGTGTGTGTCTCCGTTGAACGTTTATCGCCTCTGGCCCACTTAACTCAGGCTACCGCCATCGTCCGACAACACCCACGTGTCCTTGCTCCCCCCACCCTGCGACGAGTTCACCACCAGCGAACCCCGCTTCAGCGCCACCCGCGTCAATCCACCCGGCAACACCTTGATCTGCTGACCCCACAAAATAAACGGACGCAAATCCACGTGCCGCCCCTCCATCCCCCCATCCACCAACGTCGGATGCTGCGAGAAATACACCACCGGCTGAGCAATGTAGTTCCGTGGATTCGCCACAATCCGCCCGCGAAACTCCGCAATCTCCGCGGCGCTCGCCTTCGGCCCAATCAACATCCCATACCCGCCGCTCTCGTTCGCCGCCTTCACCACCAACTCCGGAAGATGATCCAAAACGTAGCGCATATCATCCTCCCGCCACGGCAAATACGTCGGAACCTGATCCAAAATCGGATCCTGCCCGAGGTAGTAACGAATCATCTCCGGCACAAACGCGTAAATCACCTTGTCGTCCGCCACCCCCGTCCCAATCGCATTCGCCAACGCCACGTTGCCCCGACGCACCGCATCCACTAACCCAGGCACTCCCAACATGGAATCCTTCCGAAAAACCTCAGGATCCAAAAAGTCATCATCCACCCTCCGATAAATCACATCCACCTGCTGCAAACCCCGAGTCGTCCGCATGTACACAAACCCGTCAATCA
>JBIIXW010000265.1:0-3125 GCA_044347165.1 Chthoniobacteraceae bacterium | reverse complement strand
TTTGGTGGAGGTGCCTGTGAATGCGGTGCTGGCGGTGGGTATGTTGTTGGTGATTTTAACAGGGCACATTGATTTGGCTGCGGGAAGTGGGGTGGGGTTGACGGGCGGAATCATGGCGGTTCTGGCTACGCGGCATGGAGTTGCACCGGTGCTGGCGGCATGCTGTGCAGTGGTGGTTGCGATTGTCCTGTGGTGGGGAATGGGATGGTTGGTGGTTCGGCAGCGTGTGCCTGCGTTTATTGTGACGCTGGGAGGGTTGCAGGCGCTGAAAGGTTTGTTTTGGGTTGTGATTGAGAATCGGACGGTGCCCGTTGCGCCGGGAGGGGTGCAAAACGTGGTGTCTGGTTTAACGACGTGGTATTTGGGTGCGGAGACGGGTTGGGCGGTGTGGGGGGTGGTTGTGGGATTGAGCGCTGTGGCGGTGTGGCGTCGTCGGGCGCGCAGGGCGGGGTTTGGGTTGGCGAATGAGGGGGTTGAGCCGGTGTTTCTGCGTTGGTTTCTTGGGGTGCAGGCTTCGGCGTTGGTGGTGGTGGTCTGCAATGGGTACCGCGGCATTCCGTTGCCGATGGTGATTTTGTGCGGATTAGCGTGGTTGGTTCACTTGCTTTTGAGGCACACGGTGTTGGGGCGTTACATGGTCGCGGTGGGAGGCAACGAATCGGCGGCGCGGCTGAGCGGGGTGCCGGTGGGTGCGGTGACATTGTTTGCGTTTGCGGCAGCGGGCGCGGTGGTGGGGCTGACGGGTCTGATGCAGACGGCGTATGCGGGGTATTCGACAGCGGATATTGGGACGCTGATGGAGTTGGATGCTGTCGCGGCGTGTGTGATGGGTGGAGTATCGTTGCGGGGTGGTTCGGGAACGGTGACTGGCGTTCTGCTTGGGGCGGCCATCATGGGAGTGCTGGCGAAAGGGTTGTCGTTGATGGGGGTGGGGCCGGAGCTGAAGTACATGGTGCGTGGCGGCGTGCTGGTGCTTGCGGTGTGGTTGGACGTGCGGAGTGGTGGAGCCGCGCGGATGGCTTAGCGGGTGCTTTCTGACTCGGTATGAGTCACGTAAAGGATTTTGGTGCGCGCGGAGATGGTCGTACGGACGACACGGATGCGATCGAGCATGCGGTGCAGCAGGGGGATGGGTTGCTCTTGTTTTCGCGGGGTGAATATCGGGTGACGCGCACCATCGTGGTGGATTTGGAGCGGACTGGGCGATTTGCGGTGTCAGGTGATGGAGGGCTGGCGACGGTGCGGATGGACGGCCCTGGACCGGCGTTTTTTGTGCGCGGCACGCATGGGGGAACTGCGGATCCGAAGGGCTTTCGTTCAGAGGTGTGGGAGCGGGAGCGGATGCCGACCTTCAATCAGATTGAGATTGTGGGGGCGCATGAAGAGGCGTGCGGGATTCGGTTTGAGGGGGTGATGCAGGCGACACTGGAGGGCGTCTTGATTCGCAAGTGCCGGATTGGGGTGCATTTGACAAAACGGAACCGCAACTTCCTGATGTCGCACTGCCACGTTTACGACGGAGCCGGAGCGGCCATTGGCGTTTATTTAGAGGGGGTTAACCTGCATCAGGCGAATATTGTTGGGTCGCATATCAGCTATCATCGGCATGCGGGGATCAAGGTAGAGGGGAGTGAGATTCGGAATCTGCAAATCACGGGTTGTGACGTGGAGTACAACTTTGACTCAGAAGGCGCGGATTGCGCAGACATCTGGGTAGACACGCGGAAGGGCACGGTGCGGGAGGGGACGATTGCGTCGTGCACGGTGCAGGCGAAGCGGAGTCCGGGCGGAGCGAATATTCGGATTGAGGGGCCGGACTTGCCGTTATCGACGGCGGGTGGGTTGTGGACGATTTCTGGGAACGTGATTCAGAGTCAGGATATTAACCTGTTGTTGAGGTCTGTGCGCGCGGTGAACGTGACGGGCAACTCGTTTTGTTCGGGGTTTCAGCGATCGGTGGTGGTTGATCGTTGCCGGAATATCGCAATGAGCGGCAACACGATTGATTACAATCCAGATTACTCTGGGGAGCGTGTGGACGGGATGGTGGTGGAGGGGAGTTCGGGGGTGGTGGTGAGCGGCTGGATTTTTGAATCGGTGCGTGCGGGGGAGGAGGCGGGTTGCGGGGCGTTGACGGTGCGCGCATCGGATGCGGTGACGATTAGTGGGTGCCAGTTTTTTGATTCGGCGGGTGCGGCGGTTCAGCTTGCGGGGGTTCGGGATAGTTTGGTGATGGGAAACATTTTTGGGCGTCGCAAGGGCGGTGAGTTGCCGGAGGCGTGGGTTCGCAGTGTGGATGGGGGAGCCGGCGTGCGCGTGTCGGGGAATCTCAAGATGGGGAATGAGGGCACGATGCTGGTGTCTCGCGGGGGGCTGGCTCCGGAGGAATGATTCGGTGGTGGTGCGTGGGGGACTGTGTTGGCGCTGGGGCATACGATTGTCCTTCACGGAAGCCTCAGGGATCGACGCATGGGGGTGGGATTCTGTAGAGATGCGGGGTGATCGAACGTTATACCCTTCCTGAGATGGCCTCGGTTTGGACCGAGCAACGCAAGTACGAGATTTGGCAGGAGATTGAGGTCCTTGCCTGCGAGGCGATGGCTGAGTGCGGATACATTCCGGTGGAGGATGCGCGCGAAATTCGGGCGAAAGCGCGATTTGATTTGGAGCAGATTGCCGAGATTGAGCGGCGGACGAATCACGACGTGATTGCGTTCCTTGAGAACGAGGCTTCGTTTATCGGGCCAGCGGCGCGGTGGATGCATCAGGGGATGACGTCATCGGACGTGCTGGACACGACACTGGCTGTGCAAATGGCGCAGGCTTCGGACCTTTTGTTGAAAGATTTGCGTGAGTTGATTGAGGTGTGCGGGCGTCGTGCGGTGGAGTTCAAGATGACGCCGATGATTGGGCGTAGTCATGGGATTCACGCGGAGCCGGTGACGTTTGGGTTGAAGTTGGCGTTGATGTACGATGAGTTTCGACGGGCGCTGGCGCGGTTGGAGGGGATTCAGGAGCGGATTCGTGTGGGCAAGTTGAGTGGAGCGGTGGGGACACATGCGCATCTTGATCCGAAGGTGGAGCAGATGGTGTGTGACCGTCTTGGGTTGAAGGCGGCGACCTTG
>JBIIXW010000116.1:0-10270 GCA_044347165.1 Chthoniobacteraceae bacterium | reverse complement strand
AAGCACACGCCCCCCCTCCTCAAAGACACCCGCCCGCATTTGCTCAAACAACGACAAGTTCTCGGAAACCGTCCTGTCACGGAACGGACTCGGCTTCCCCGGTTCCGTCAATGTCCCCCGCGTCGCGCGAATCTCCTCAGGCGACTGGTCATCCACATAAGCCAGCCCCCTCTCGATCAGCTGAACCGCAAAGCCGTAGAGTTTTTCGAAGTAATCGCTCGCAAAAAAACGATTCGGCCCCCAATCGAATCCAAGCCACTTCACATCTTCTTGAATACTCTCCACATACTCCACGTCCTCCTTCGTTGGATTCGTGTCATCAAACCGTAAGTGACACCGCGCTTTCGGAGCATTCTCCAAACTCAGACCGAAGTTCAGGCAAATGCTTTTCGCGTGCCCAATGTGAAGGTACCCATTCGGCTCCGGCGGAAACCGCGTGATCACCCACCCATCATTTCGGTTCGCCTGAACATCCGATGAAACCATCTCTCGGATGAAATCAAGCGGAGGAGCAGAGGAGTTCGGTTCGGACATAGCGGCTGAAAATCCCCTCGGAAAGCCCCTGAGTCAAGAATGCCAGCGAATGAACGCCCTCACTGCGCTCCACTCCGAACAACGCGGAAGCCAATCCCAAAATAATGATACTCAGGAGCGTCACTGTCGTCCCGTCCTCCGACGGCAGCGCTGCTACCACCGTAACACCAACCGCCACCCCTGAGTCTCCTGCCCGTTGGGGCGGCGTCCCAGCACCATTCCGAGACATTTCCACTCATGTCATGAAGACCCAACTCATTGACCCCCTTCATTCCGACAGTTTTTGTCGAGCCATCGCTGTTCTTAGAATGCCAACCAACCGAATCCAAGTCATTGCTTCCACTGAACTTAAATCCACCAGACTTGCTCCCTCCTCGAGCGGCCCACTCCCATTCCGCCTCAGTAGGGAGGCGGTAGCCAGTCTCCGTTTTTTTTGCGTCGATTTTAGCAACGTTCGGCTGCCCCCTTTTGAAAGTTGAGCCATCTAGCCGGTAAACAACACCCAACCCCTCCCGCTCGCTTCTCGCGTTACACCACTTTAACGCCTCAAACCAGCTGACAGAGTTCACAGGATGATCCTCACCAGTTCCTGAACCATTCCCACCAAAGTCGTAACCCTTTCCCACCGCCCAGTCGCGAACCTCCTTCCACTCACTGAACATCACCTCATACTTGGCGATTCGAAAATCTCCTACCCCTTTACCTGCCAATCCAGAATCTCCCGGAAGTTGGCCTCCCTTTACAAAAATAAGCTCATTCACCTTGGGTTTGCTCGAAGATTTCGGTCCCCCGTCCTTACCTCCCGAACCAGTCGCCTTCAATCCACCGCCAACCGACGCTGCCTTCTTCGCTGATTCTTCAATCTTTGACAGCTTCCCTCGCTCACCCGAAAGCACCCTCACCTCGCCATCAAAAACGCGCAACTTCCACTCCGTAAACTCGTATGCATCCTTTGCGCACCAAAGACTCGTCAACGCCTGCTTGGGAAAATCTAAATGCGGCTCGTTGATGTTTTTAGCGACAGACTTCAAGTCTCCCTCCCAACTGAACCGGCTTTCACCATTCACCAGCACAGAAATCGAAGATGGCAGCTCACGCCTCCGCTCCACCCGAACCACAACCCTCCCGCTCAACGCCGCAGCCAAAGGCTCGCACTCGCCGACCCGCTTGCCGCCAATGACAATCCCCGTACGGTTGCTGCCAATTTCAACCGGAATCGTTTGTGTGTCCGACAGCGGAACATCCACATGGAATCGATCCCCAACTACAGTTCGCCGGAAGCCAACATCAATCTCATAGCTAGACGCAAGCATCGCAACTGGGGCTGCTAACTTCCCCGCTTTCCCATCCGGCTTAAACACCACACCCGTCCCTTTCTTCTCCCAAACATTAGCCCCAACCACCTGAGGATTCGCAATCCGGTCTCGCACCGGGTCGACAATCGCCAAAAGGTCGATGCTCTGCCTCGCTTTCTCTCCCGATCCTCCCCGGTTCATGCCGACAACCAGCCCAACAACTGCGCCAATCAGGGCGATTGCAACAACGGCAATGATTCCCCAACGCTTCTTTCCACCTCTGGCCACACTCGGACGCTGATCCCGCACGGGCACAACTGGCACCTGCGCACTCACCGTCACAGCAGACTCGCTAGGCTCTGGCGGTTGGTACGTGACTACCGGATTCATGAGCCCCGCGTACGCACGCTGCAGGTCCTCCGCCAACTCCGGATACCCGCCGTACCGATCCTCCGGAGCCTTCTGCAGCATTTTTAAAACGGTCGCTGCCAACTCCTCCGGAACATCAGGCGTTATCGCGCGAATCTCCGGCACCGGCGCACTCACGTGTTTCACCATCACCGACACCGCCGTCCCACCCGAATAAACCGGACGCCCCGTGAGCAGGTGAAACAGAGTCGCTCCCAAACTATAAATATCCGTCCTCAAATCGATTTCCTTCCGCCCCTCCGCCTGCTCGGGGCTGATGTACAGCGGCGTTCCCATCGACGTCCCCACCATCGTCATGCCCAGTTCGCCCTCGCAGCTTTTCGCCAATCCCAAGTCGCCCAACTTCACCTCCCCCTCCACCGACAAAAAGATGTTATCCGGCTTGATATCCCGATGAATCATCCGCCCTTTTCTCCATGCATGCTCAAGTGCATTGGTCACGTGCAGAGTGATTGCGACCGCCTCCATCGCCTCAATCCTTCCCGCTCGATCTAACCGCCCTTGGAGCGACTCGCCGTTGACAAACTCCATGGCAAACCAATGGAGCCCTCCCGTCTCACCCGCCGCATAAACTTGCACCAAGTTCGGATGATTCAATGCCGCCGCCGCCACTGCCTCATTATGAAACCTCACAACAAACTCTTCATCCATCGCAAGCGAACGCTCCAATACCTTGATCGCGACAAACCGCTTGAGACTCACCTGCAATGCCTTGTAGACCGCTCCCATCCCCCCTTTTCCCAACATCGAGATAATCTCGAACTCGCCAAAACGCTGTCCCGCCTCCAGAAGTGCCCCCCCGTTTGCCTCGGAGCGCCCCGCCGACGAAACTTTCTGAAACGGAATCGTCACTCCACCATGAAAGGATTCCTCCGCATTTGGAGAAATCTCACCTCCCACACCATCGCCATTCTGATTTGGTGAAGACATGCGCCGACGGATGAGCAGCTTGCAAGCCGCACCGCTGAATACCCAACCAGAAGCAACTCCAAAAATGGTTTGTCTATCTCGGTGCGCCGTTCTTCTCGGAGCACTTGCCCTCAGGCCGAATCCACCTCACGCAAACGCCATCCGTAATCGGTTTGCACCTGAGACGCCTCAACTCTACTCTCCACCGGTCCGTTTCCGACCCTCGGATTCGGCGGTAACCCCTATCTTCTATCCCCTCATCATGAGTCGAAAAATTCGTTACGGAATGGTCGGAGGCGGCCGCGGCGCCTTCATCGGAGCAGTGCACCGCATTGCCGCAAACATGGACGGCCAGATCGAACTGGTCTGCGGTGCTTTCTCGAGCGACCCAGAGAAATCCAAAGTCTCCGGAGCAGACCTCTTCCTCTCTCCCGACCGTTGTTACGGCTCTTTTGAGGAAATGATCCACGCAGAGAAGGCCCTGCCCGCCGACAAACGCATGGACTTCATCTCCATCGTCACCCCCAATCACGTCCACTTCGCCCCCGCCAAACTCGCTCTGGAAAACGGATTCCACGTCCTCAGCGACAAACCCGCCACCTTCGACCTCGCACAAGCCCGCGAGCTGGAAGCACTCGTCAAAAAAACCGGCCTCCACTACGGCCTCACCCACAACTACACCGGATACCCCCTCGTAAAGCAGGCCCGTGAAATGGTTGCCTCCGGCGCCCTCGGGAAAATCCGGAAAGTCGTTGCAGAATATCCCCAAGGCTGGCTCGCCACCCGACTCGAAGAGTCAGGACAAAAGCAAGCCGCGTGGCGAACCGACCCCGCCCGCTCCGGCGCAGCAGGCTGCGTCGGCGACATCGGCACCCATGCCGAAAATCTCGCAGAATACATCACCGGCCTGAAAATTCAGGAACTCGCCGCTGACCTCTCCACCTTCGTCGAAGGCCGTCAACTCGACGACGACGCGAACATCCTCATCCGTTTGGAAAACGGCGCGAAAGGCGTTCTCCATTGCTCGCAAATCAGCGTCGGCGAAGAAAACAACCTCAACATTCGCGTCTACGGAGAAAAAGGCGGCCTCGAATGGCATCAAAAGGAGCCCAACACCCTCCTCGTTAAATGGATGGACAAACCCATGGAAGTCTACCGAACCGCTAACGGTTACCTCGGGGCCGCGGCCCTCGCGGCCGGAAGAACCCCGCCCGCTCATCCCGAGGGCTACCTCGAGGCCTTCGCAAACATCTACAAAAACTTCGCCGCCCACATCCGTTGCACCATCAACGGAGAAACCCCCACTGCCATCATCACCGATTACCCAAAAATCGAGGATGGGGTGCGAGGGATGGCGTTCATCGAGGCCGTCGTGGATTCCAGTCGGAAGAATGCAGCCTGGACCAAAATCCAGCACTGACCGATCACTCGTCAGACGGAGCGTTTTTTGAAAAACGCTCCGCGCCGATCATTTGTTCTCCAACCCACCCCGTAGACAGTCGCAGCGAAGCGGGACGCGGCGCCTGTCCAGTTTACCGCACCTTCCTCAATCACTCATGAACCTTTGCATTATCGGATCCGGCTACGTCGGCCTCGTCTCAGGTGCCTGCTTCGCAGAAGTCGGCCACTCCGTCATTTGTGTCGATAATGATCAACGAAAAGTGGAGCGCCTCCAGCGTGGCGAAATCCCCATCTACGAACCCGGGCTCGAAGAACTTGTTCACCGGAACGTCGCAGCAAAGCGCCTCCGATTCACCAACTCCATCGAAGACGGCGTCGACAGCAGCGAAATCGTCTTCATCGCCGTTCCAACCCCCCCACAACCTGACGGCTCCGTTGACCTCACCTACATCGAACGCGTCGCCCGCGAAATCGCCTCCGTTCTCAAACCCGGCGAGTACCGCGTGGTCGTCGACAAATCCACTGTCCCCGTCAAAACGGGCGAAAAGGTCGACGCCACCATCCGCCGCTACAACCCCAACGCAGAGTTCGACGTTGTCTCAAACCCCGAGTTTCTTCGTGAGGGTTGCGCCGTTCCGGATCTGATGAAACCCGATCGCATCGTCATCGGCAGCGCATCCCAACGAGCAACCGACCTGATGAAAAGGATTTACGATCCATTTCAAGCCCCCGTACTCGTGACGGACATCAACTCGGCCGAGCTCATCAAACACGCCGCAAACTCATTCCTCTCTCTCAAAATCTCTTACATCAACGCCGTGTCAGCGATCTGCGAAGCGAGCGGCGCCGACGTCGAAATGGTCGCCGACGGCATCGGCATGGATCGACGTATCGGGCGAAACTTCCTCAACGCCGGTCTCGGCTACGGCGGTTCCTGCTTTCCCAAGGACGTAAAAGCCTTCATCGCCATCGCCGAAGAACTCGGAGTTCCATTCCACCTCATGAAAGAGGTCGAACGTATCAACGCCACCCAGCTCGACCGTTTCATCAAAAAACTTCGCGACGCCCTGTGGGTCCTTAAAGATAAGCGCATCTGCATCTGGGGCTTAACCTTTAAGCCTGACACCGATGACGTCAGGAACTCCGTCGCAATCGAACTGGTGAACCGACTGGTCAACGAAGGCGCCATCGTCTCCGCGTACGACCCGAAAGGAATGGAGAAAGCCTCTGAACTCAACCTTCTGCCGGCAGGGGTCACCCTCACCGCCACCCCCCTCGATGCCGCCAAAAATGCAGAGGCACTCGTCATCGCCACAGAATGGAAAGAGTTTGCTGGTCAGGACTTTGGTGCCGTTCGCGCTGTCATGCATACGCCGCTTGTGTTTGACGGACGCAATCATTTGAACCCACGGCTGATGCGCCAGCTTGGATTCACCTACCACGGAGTCGGCCGCGCCACCGAGTGAACTCACTAACCGCATCCGCCCAAGCGGCGGATGCAATCCTCTAGGAGAATCCCGCAGGAATGCCTTCAAATCCACGGTCCATCTGCCACAAAGCCCTGATCGAGTGGGAAAAAGGAAAGACGTTCTCAGACGACATCCTACACCACTTGTTCGAGCGAAACCAGACGCCCCCGCCCGACCGAGCTTTCGTCATGGAGCTGTTTTACGGCGTACTTCGGCAACTGCGCCGCATCGACGCGTTTTTGGCCATCCTGCGGAACGGAACCGTCGACACCCCCACTAACGCACTCCTCCGCCTCGGGCTCTACCAAATCCTTCACACCCGAATCCCCGCGCACGCAGCGGTTTTCGAAACAGTCGCGCTCGCTGGTCGAGCTCGCGGACTCGTCAATGCTATCCTTCGAAGGGCCTCACGAGACCGCGATGAACTCATCCGCATCATCGACGGCGGACCGCTCGGGGTTCGGCTCTCTCACCCCGACTTTCTCACCGAACGCTGGCTCCGTGCCTTCGGCGAGTCAGCCACGGAACGCCTCTGCGTTTGGAACAACACGCCAGCGGAGGTCTACCTGCGACCGAACGGACTTCGTACGTCCATCGAATCCCTCCAGGAAGCCGATTCGTCCCTCGAGCGCACCGACCTGCATCCCAAAATTCTCAAAGCGCAGCGCGTCCCCAGAGAATGGCTAAAGCAAGGCCTCGTTTACGTCCAAGACCCGAGCACCCTCTTCGCATGCGATCTCCTTGACCCTCAGCCTGGTGAACGCGTCCTTGACGCTTGCGCAGCCCCCGGCGGCAAAACGTCGTACCTCGCCGAAAAAATGCAAAACCGCGGACGAATCGTTGCAACAGAACTCTTCGAGTCTCGAACCCTGCGGCTTCGCCAAAATCTCTCTCGGCTCGGTGCCACCGTCGCTCGCGTGCATGAACTCGATTTTCTCATGCCGCCAGAACCGGAAAGCCCGCTCCTCGAAGCGCCCTTTGATCGGATTCTGCTCGATGTGCCGTGCTCCAACACCGGAGTGCTCAGGCGACGGGTCGATGTCCGCTGGCGAATCACTGCCGAAGACTTCATTCGGATGCCCATCCAGCAGTTCGCACTCATCCGGCGCGCAATCCCCCTCCTCAAATCCGGCGGATCCCTCGTCTACAGCACGTGCTCCATCGAAGCCGAAGAAAACACCGCCATCGTTCAGCGCACGCTCTCCGAGTTTCCTGAACTCGAACTCACCGAGGCAAAACAACTCCTCCCATTCGAACACGGAACCGACGGAGCCTTCGCCGCCTTCTTCAGGAAAAAGCCATAAATAAAGAAAACTCTGACCAGAAACCAACCTATGTGGACCGGTAGATTCGAACAACCCACCGCCGAAGTGCTCCAGCGCTTCTCTGAATCCATCTCTTTCGATTGGCGCCTCTGGAAACACGATATCCAAGGCTCTTGCGCCCACGCCGCCGCCCTTCAGAAAGCGGGCCTTATCTCCCAAGACGAGCTCGTCACCATCCAGGACGGTCTCAACGCCATCGGAGAGGAAATCGCCGCAGGAAAATTCCCGTTCCGCATCGAGCGCGAAGACATCCACATGAATATCGAGGCCGAACTCACCGCACGCATCGGCCCCGCAGGAGCAAAACTCCACACCGCCAGAAGCCGCAACGATCAGGTCGCCCTCGATATCCGCCTCTACCTTCGAGACGCTTGCACCTCCATCCAACGCGGCATCCGCGCGCTCCAAGCCTCACTCGTTCACCTCGCCGACAAAAATGCGGACGTGATCATCCCCGGCTACACCCATCTCCAACGCGCACAACCGGTCGCTTTCGCCCACCACCTCCTCGCGTACGTCGAAATGCTCGACCGCGATCATGACCGCTACGCCGACGGCGCGCGGCGCATGAACGTTCTTCCACTCGGATCGGGAGCCATCGCCGGATCCACCATTCCCCTCGACCGCCAGTTCATTGCTGACCAACTCGGGTTTACCAGCGTATCCACCAACTCGATGGACGCCGTTAGCGACCGCGACTTTGCCGTCGAACTCCTCGCCTCCTCTGCGCTCCTCGGCATCCACCTCTCCCGCCTCAGCGAAGACGTCATCCTCTGGAGCTCAACCGAGTTTCACTTCCTTACCCTCTCCGATGCGTTCACCACCGGATCTTCATTGATGCCCCAAAAGAAGAATCCGGACGTTGCCGAACTCACCCGAGGCAAAAGCGGACGCCTCATCGGAAATCTCACGTCCCTCCTCGCCCTCCTCAAAGGCCTGCCGCTCACCTACAACCGGGATATGCAAGAGGACAAAGAACCGGTCTTTGACACCGTCGACACCGTTCTCGCCATCCTCGAGGTCTACGCCCCCATGATGCGAGATGCCAAAATCCATCGTGACTCCTGCGCGTCCGCAGTGTCAGACCCCATGCTGCTCGCCACAGACCTCGCGGACTACCTCGTATTGCGCGGGGTTCCCTTCCGTCAAGCCCACGAACACGTCGGCCGTTCCGTAGCACTCTGCAACCAAAGAGGATGTACACTGAAGGACCTCAGTCTGGCGGACTACCAATCCATCACACCGCACTTCGGGGAAGATACCCTTTCCGTCCTCGACTTAGACCGATCGATGCGCCTGAGAACTGCAGTGGGGGCCCCAAGCCCGGATAATGTCCGCGCGCAGCTGCAACGATGGAAAACCACGCTCGCCTAGAAAGCCTCGGCCCCTGACCCATGACCTTTCATCAAGCCATCCCAGACGCCAACGGATGGATCACACTCAAGAGCACCCCCCTCTTCACCAATCCATATGTCGAGATTCATGGGGTCGAAATGTCGTCTCCAGCGCGGCCTAACCGCTTTGCGTGGACCGTCTGCCACCGAAAGGCCGGAGTCGTCATCTCCGCACGCACAGCGGACGGCAAATGGGTACTCGTTCGACAAGAACGCGTTCCCCTCAAAACCGATTTATGGGAGTTTCCAGCCGGTCAAATCGATACGGAAAATCATCATTCTGAAGAAATCATTATCGAAACTGGATTGCGTGAACTCGCGGAAGAGACTGGCTTTACCCCCTCCAAAAACTCCCGCTTTTTCTTACTAGGCCGCTTTTTCAGCAGCCCCGGATTCACGGACGAGCATTGTTACATGCTGTTTGTCGACAATGTAGTGCCACTGATTGATGGTCCGAAGCCTGACGCTGCAGAAGCGATCCTCAGCGTCGAATGCTTCTCGCCTCAGCAACTAGCCTTGATGGTGAGGGAAAATACCCTGCGTGACGCAAACTCACTTTGCAGCATCGCCCGACTGATTGCTGAGGGATTATTGCCCCACTTGCCCCCAGCCTGACTCTTCAATCGGCGCTCCCCTCAACCGCCAATCTCATCGGATCCAGCCCAGCCTCCCATTTCAGACAAAAGATCGGCCGGAACCGAGCATTTCCAGTCTGCTCCTGGCTCGTCGTAGGATAAACGCCACGCATGTAGAGCATGACGCGGCATTAATAGACGTTTCTCCAACCGCTCGCTCCAACCAGTGTCGATGAACTCCAGATAACACCCCTCGTCCTCGCCGTAGATCTTGTCCCCGACCAATGGCAACCCGCTCCACGCCGCATGCACGCGAATCTGGTGCATCCGTCCCGTCGCCGGCGTCGCCGCAAGGAGCGCAATGGCGCGATTTGCCTGACTTCTCGCAAACCCTTTCCAAAGCACCTCAAATCGCGTCCTGGAGGGATAACCCGCCGGATGAACCCCCTGCTTTAACCAAATTCTTGATTCACTCACGCTTCCCACACGAAGAAGCGGTTGATCCACAACCCACTCGCGCTCACACGGCCATCCAAAAACCAGCGCAAGATAGGTCTTCCGAATCGCATGCCCCTCCATCCTTCGGCAAAGTGACCGCGCTGCCGATCGATGTTTCGCGACCAACGTCAGCCCGCTCGTCTCGCGATCCAAACGCGTGATAATTGACACGGCCCCACCTGTTGCGCACTCAAACGCCAAAAGGCCGCAGAGATGATTCCACAGAGTACCCCGCTCATCCGGCTTGCTCGGATGCACAGGCATGCCCGCCGGCTTGTCCACCACAATGAAATCGTCGCTCTCATCAATCACGGAAAGCCGACCCGCGAATGGAAAAACAATCCTCCCACCGCACTCCGTCTCAAACCGGGAATCCCCCATAAAGCAAAAGGCCCCCCTCCAAAGAGGGGGACCTTGAACACACGTAGCTACTCAGACAAA
>JBIIXW010000261.1:0-3158 GCA_044347165.1 Chthoniobacteraceae bacterium | reverse complement strand
TCACTTCGCTCCAGTTCGTTAAACTCAACTGCGCTCCCGTCGCCCCTTCCATTGCCACCCCATTCCTTTGCCATTGATACATCGGCGCCGGCACTCCCCCTGCCACAACGCCCACACTCACCGACCCTCCCGCCAACACGTATTTCCCCACCGGTTGCGTTGTAATCACCGGCACGCTCCCCGTCCCGAGCACTGCCACCTGACTCTCCACGCTCCCCACTTCGTTGCTCACCACCACCGTGTAGTTCCCCGCATTCGTCGCCTGATACCCCGTCACCACCAACTGCGCACCCGTCGCCCCGTTCAACGCAACCCCGTTCTTCTTCCATTGGTACGCAACCGCCGGTACCCCCGTGGCCCCCACGCCCAACGTCACATTGATGCCAAGAGCCGGTGTTTGCGAAACCGGCTGCGTCCCAATCACCGGCACGCTCCCCGTCTGCAACCGCGCCACCGCGCTGGTCACGCTCCCATTCACGTTGCTCACCACCACCGCATAGTCCCCAGCCATCCCTTCGCTCCAGTTCGTGAGATCCAACTGCGCTCCCGTCGCCCCCACCATTGCCACCCCATTCCGCTGCCACTGGTAGGTCGGAGCTGGCATCCCCCCAGCAACAACAGCAACGCTCACCGACCCACCCGCCAACACGTATTTCCCCACCGGTTGAGTCGTAATCACCGGCACACTCCCTGTCCCCAACACCGCCACCTGACTCTCCACGCTCCCCACCGCGTTACTCACCACCACCGAATAGTTCCCTGCATCCGTCGCCTGATACCCCGCCACCACCAACTGCGCCCCCGTCGCCCCACTCAACGCCACCCCATTCTTCTTCCACTGATACGCCAACGCCGGCACCCCCATCGCCCCCACACTCAACGTCACATTCGCCCCAATCACCGGCGCTTGCGAAACCGGCTGCGTCCCAATCGCCGGCACGCTCCCCGTCTGCAACCGCGCCATACCGCTCGTCATACTCCCGCCCACATTGGTCACTTCCACCGTGTAATCCCCCGCATCCGTCGCCGCGTAAGCGCCAATGGACAACTGCGATCCCGTGGCCCCCGCAATGAGTGCCCCACCCTTCCTCCACTGATACGAAGGAGACGGCGTCCCGCTGGCCGCAACCTGCATCGTCACACTCCCCCCAACCAACACAAACCGTCCCAGCGGTTGAACCGAAATCTCCGGCGCAATCGCAACCGCCAGCGGTACCGCCGAACTCAATACGCTCCCCGCAAGATTTTTCACCGCAACCGAATACGACCCCTCGTCGGCTACCCCAAAGTTTGCGAACGACAAACTCGGCCCCGACTGTCCCACCAAATCAACGCCATTCCGCTTCCATTGGAAGCTCGGCGCAGGAACCCCACTCGCCATGACACTCAATCCCACCGGCGTCCCCGCACGCCGATACCCACCAACCGGTTGCTCCGTAATCAGGGGCGCCCGCGCCAAACTCACATTCGCCACCACCCGCTCAACCTCCCCGAACGGATTCGTCACCACCACCGAATAAGTGCCCGTCTTCTGACTACCAAACGCGTTTCCCATCAACGTTTTCGACGTTGCTCCAACCAACGCCACGCCATTCTGTTTCCACTGAAAACTCGGCACGTAAATGCCCTCATACACGAACGGAATGGTGAAGTTCCCGCCATTCACAAACGCCAACTCCGCCGGCGTCACCACCGGCACCACTGGAGGACCCGACACAACCTCCAGAGTCACCAAGTCGCTCATCGCCCGCCCCGTGGAACCAACCACCTCCAAGGCATACTTACCCGCCGAAGACGCATCCACGCTCCCAATCGCTAACTCCGTTCCAACCTGCCCCGGAACATCCACCAGCGCACCACCGTGTTCGCTCTCACGCTTCCACTGATACCGCACCACACCCCCAGGCACGCTCTGGTACCCGCGCAACCCAGCCCAACCCCCCGCCAACACCCCCATCGAAACCGGTGGCACCGTCACCTCCTTCGCTTCTCGCCACCAAACATGAACCGCCAACGCCGAAACCGCCAACCGGTTCACCGCCCCACTGCTGATCGGCATCTGAACCGGACTCAACACATCCGTCGCTGCCCCGCCCCAAACCCACACCCTCCCGTCCAACGTCGCCATCACCGAACGCACGCCACCCGCTCCCACCATCGACACCGACGCCCCATTCAACGCCGATAAATCCACCGCCACAGGAACATTCGATCCCGTCGTCAGCCCATTCCCCAACTGCCCGCGCGCACCATCCCCCCACGCCAACACCGCCCCGTCCGACATCAACGCCACCGCATGCGCATGACCCGCCGCGACAGACAACACTCGGGCGCCGCTCCCCACCCCCAACACCGCAACCGGGTCCGCCACCGTCGCGCCAACCGCCCCCGCAATCTGCGCCTTGTCGTTCGCTCCCCAGCCGTACAACACGCCATCATCCGTCACCGCAAACACAGTCCCCCCGCCCACCGCAACACTCCGCACCCGCTTGTTCAGCAGCGCCCCCCCAATCCGCACCGGCGACGCCACCGACGGCGCCACAACCTGCGACCCCAACCACCCGCCCGTGTTCGCACCCCAGCCATACACCTCGCCCCGCTCGTTCAACCCAAACGTTGTGTTCCCAGTCGCAACCACACTGAAAACCCGGACGCCTCCCGTTTCCACCTTCACCGGAACCGCGCTTCCAACGCCCGCAACTCCAGTACCCAACTGCCCCACCTCGTTCGCCCCCCAAACGTACAACGCCCCGCTCCGCGTCAGCGCCACCGAGTGCGCCGACCCAACCGCCACCTGAACCGCCGGTTCCAACAACGTCACCTGCGCCGGTGACGCCGAACTCGTCACCCCTGCCCCCAAACCCAACTGCCCACTCTCCCCAGCCCCCCAACTAAATACCGCTCCCACATCGTCCACCGCCAACCCATGCCGCTCACCCGACGCAAACGCCCGAAAGTTTCCCGCTCCCCAAAACGTCCCCCACAGCGGACGCGCAACATCCCCAGACGGACCCGCATCCCCCATCACTCCGCCGACATTCGAACCCCACCCCTTCACACCCACCGCCTTCGCCAACACCGTCCCAGAAACCGACACCTCAACCCGCGGCCCCTCCACCCAACCCATGCCATTCGACACCCGCAGCCAATACCACCCG
>JBIIXW010000023.1:0-32453 GCA_044347165.1 Chthoniobacteraceae bacterium | reverse complement strand
CCGCATCTATGCTCAGTTTACAGCCCGAAAAGCCAACGAACGTCTCTCTCTGGACTGTCCGGTAGTGCTCGGTATCGACGAGCATACCCTCCATAAGAAAAAGCAGTTCGCCACAACCTTCTGCGATCTGGGTAAGCGCCGGATCTTTGACATTGTGCAAGGCAAAGCGGCCACGGATCTAGAGGGGTTTCTTTCCCAGCTCAACGGCCGGGAGAAGGTAAAGATGGTTTGTATCGACCTGTGTTCAGCCTTTCGCAGTCTGGTCCGGCGTTATTTCCCGAACGCCATCTTGGTGGCCGACCGCTTTCACGTGGTGCGCTTGGTTTTGCACCACTTTATCCAGCTTGCTCGGAATCTGGCGCCGGCGGCGTTCCTTCGCCGGGGGATTGGAGGACTGCTGCGCAAAGAGCCCAAAAGGCTCACGCCTTCTGAAAGAGATCGTCTTGAAATGGTTTTTAAAAACCATCCGGTGCTCAGGCCTGTCCATGCGGAGATGCACGACCTCCGCCGCTTGCTCAATAAAAAGCACCAGACGGCAGCACGGACCAAACACCTCATCCTCAAACTGCTTTCGCACATCAAAAAGTACCGAGCGGAGGCGCATGCTCCGATGCAAACCCTCGCAAAGACGCTTCAGAGTTGGAGATGTGAAATCGCCGCCATGTGGCGCTTCACCAAAAACAACGGCATCACCGAGGGCTTCCATCGAAAAATGAAGCTCATCCAAAGGCGCGCTTACGGGTTCCGAAACTTTCAAAACTACCGCCTCCGAGTCATCGCTTCCTGCGGTTAATCACTCCGTTCCCCCCCCCAGAATCAACCACCCGAATCAAACCTCAACCAGCAACCCAACCCTCCCCAAACTTTGGCGTAGACCCGTAGACCCGTAGACCCATAGACCCAAACCCACCCCTCCTCCGTTGGAGTGAGGGAGTGGCTGGAGACGGAATCGAACCGACGACACGAGGATTTTCAATCCTCTGCTCTACCAACTGAGCTATCCAGCCGTTACCGAAACGGCCCTCTACGCTACGAGCCGCCCCCACCTTTGCAAGGCAGATTTGCTCAAATCTCCCGCCTCCCCCACAATCCCACTCAACCCTGTTCACCTCACCTCCCATTCACTCCACTGCCCCATGCAACTCATCGACGGAAAAGCCATCGCCGCAAAAACCCACGCCGAAACCCGCGCCGCAGTCGACGCCCTCAAAACCATGGGCATCACCCCAGGCCTCGCCGTGATCCTCGTCGGCGCCGACCCCGCTTCCCAAGCCTACGTACGTTCCAAGGACAAAATGTCCCACGACCTCGGGATGCACTCGCTGAAGTTCGAACTCCCCGCCTCCACTTCCCAACAAGAGCTGCTCGACCTCGTTCGCAAACTCAACGACGACCCGTCCGTCCACGGCATCCTCGTCCAATCCCCGCCCCCGCCGCACATCAACGAACAAGCTGTCATCGAAACCATCGATCCCGCCAGGGACGTCGACGGGTTCCATCCGGTCAACGTCGCCAAGTTCACCCTCGGCGACCCCTCCGGTTTCGTCCCCTGCACCCCCCTCGGATGCCAACGCCTCCTCGTGGAAGCGGGCATCGAAACCGCCGGCGCCCACGCCGTTGTGCTCGGACGCAGCATGATCGTCGGCAAACCGATGGCCCTGCTGCTCATGAACAAGGGCAAAGGCGGCGACGCCACCGTCACCGTCGCCCACAGCCGCACCAAAAACATCGCCGACGTCTGCCGCTCGGCCGACATCCTCATCGCCGCCATCGGCAAACCCGGTTTTGTCACCGCTGATTTCGTCAAGGAAGGCGCCACCGTCATCGACGTCGGTATCAATCGCATCGACGACCCGTCCTCTCCCAAAGGCAGCCGCCTCGTCGGCGATGTCGCCTTCGAGGAAGTCGCCCCGAAATGCCGCGCCATCACCCCCGTCCCCGGCGGCGTCGGTCCCATGACCATCGCCATGCTTATGCACAATACCGTGCTCGCCTGCCGCCGCCTCTCCGGCCTCGAATAAACATGGCGTCCATCGCCGTCATCGGCGGAGGCCCTGCCGGCCTCCGCGCCGCTGAAACCGCCGCTGCCCTCGGCTCCAGCGTCCACCTGTTCGACGCTAAACCCTGGGTCGGACGAAAGTTCCTCGTGGCAGGAAAAGGCGGCCTCAACCTGACCCATTCCGAGCCCCGCGAAACCTTCGCAACCCGTTACCGCTCTCCAGACCGCACAACCCCATTCTGGACCGAACTACTAACCACGTTCAGCCCTAGGGATTTACAGCAATGGGCTGCCGAGCTTGGCAGCCCCACCTTTACCGCCTCCACCGGACGTGTTTACCCGAAATCTCTGACCGCTGCGCCGCTCCTCCGCGCATGGGTGCGCCGCATTCGCGCCTCAGGTGCATCTCTGTTCATGCGCCACGCGTTGCAAAGCATCCGCTGGGACAACGGGTTCCACCTCACGTTCGATACCCCCTCGGGCTCGATGACTCACCGCGCAGACGCCGTCATCCTCGCCCTCGGCGGCGCATCTTGGCCAGGAACCGGCTCCGACGGACGTTGGATCCACGTCCTGACATCGTTGGGTATCCCCGTCTCACCGTTCGCCCCCGCCAACTGCGGCTGGGAATGCGAATGGCCCCACGAGCTCATCCCCCTGCTGGAGGGGCGCCCGCTGAAAGCGCTGGAAGTGCGGTGTGGCGAACAGGTGGTACGCGGCGAGTTGATGCTCACGCGACACGGCATCGAGGGCGGCGCGGTCTACCAACTCGGACACCTTCTGCGCGAACAGACTCACCCCTTGCTGCACGTCGACTTTCGTCCCCACACCCCCATTGAACGCCTGATCGCGAAGTTGGGGCCGGTCCGGCGCAACCTCGGCGAGGAAGCGCGTGTGCGCTGGCGGCTGGATGCCGCAACCCACGCCTTACTGACCCACTTCCCTCACCCGCGAGCGTTCACCACCCCTGAGGAGATCGCCAGCTTGCTCAAGGCGTTCCCGCTCCCGCTCCTGCGCCCGCGCCCCATCGACGAAGCCATCTCCTCCGCAGGCGGCGTCCGGCTTTCCGCGGTGGACGACTCACTCATGGTGTGTTCCACCCCTGGCCTCTTCCTCGCGGGCGAAATGCTCGATTGGGAGGCACCCACCGGCGGCTACTTGCTCCAAGCCTGTTTCGCGACCGGAACCCGTGCGGCCCAATCCGCCCACGCGTGGCTAACCTCGCAAACCAACCCGCGCTGAGGAGTCCCCCCGTCCCCGTTTGACAGTGCGCCACAGGATGGGAGCATAGCCTCACACGTCACAACCCGCACCCCGTGGAGATTAAACAAGCCCTCATCACCGCCGCCGGCGCATCCCAGCGCTCGCTTCCCCTCCAAAACCTCGTCGACCGCGATGGCACCCCAAAAACCGCGCTCCAAATTCTCGCGGAAGAAGTGCTCGAAGCCGGCATCGAATCCATCGTGCTCGTCGTCGCCCCCGGCGACGCGCCCGCGTTCGCCAAAGCCGCCGGCCCTTACGCGTCGCGCTTTGAGTTTGTTGAACAAACGCAGCCCCTCGGGTACGGACACGCCGTGTGGACCGCGCGCAACTCACTTTCCGAAAAACCCTTTCTCCTGCTCGTCGGCGACCACCTGTACGTCAGCCGAACCCAAGACCGTTGCGCCCAACAACTCGTCCGCGTCGCCAACGCAAACGCCTGCGCCGTGTCAGCCGTGCAAGCCACGCACGAAAGCAAACTCCCGCTCTACGGCACCGTCGGCGGCCGCCTGACCGCTGGACAACGCGGCCTCTACGACATCAACGAAATCCTCGAAAAACCCACACCCACCGAAGCAGAACAACGACTCATCGTCCCGGGTCTGCGGGCCGGTCATTACCTCTGCTTTTTTGGGATGCACGTGCTCACCCCGTCCGTCATGAACATCCTCGAAAAAGAGGTGGGCGCAAACCATGGCAAAGGCGGCATTCACCTCACGCCCGCGCTCGCAAAACTCGCTAGCCACGAACGTTACCTTGCGGCAGAACTCCAAGGCCGCCGCTACGATCTCGGTCTGAAGTACGGCCTGCTCACCGCTCAGCTCGCCCTCGCCCTGAACGGACAAGATCGCGACGAAGTCCTCTCAGGACTCGTTGAAATGCTCGCCCGCCGCGAAGCCTAATCCCCTCCGGTCCACCCGCAACCCGTGCCCGCCTTGCGCCCACGCCCATGAAGATCCCAGATCTCATCAGCATCATCACCTCGTCCGATCCCGCCACTCGAAATCAGTCGCTTGAGAGCATCTGTAAAAACGCATCGTCCAGCGAGTTGGTGGCTGTGTGCGACCAGTTGGACGCGTTCCGTCACCAAAGCTCCAATCTGTACGAAAAGGCCCGCGCGCTCTTTTTCCTCGCAGCGATTCACCGCTACTTGCTCCCCGCACGGCTCGCAAGCGAGGGGGGTGACCACGGAGCCGCCGCCGCGCTCATCCCGTTCCACGGCTTCGAACAACTGCTCGAACGCCGCTTCGAAGAGGCCTCCGAAACGTTCCGCCGAAGCCAGACTACCGACGGTCCTTCGGACGCCATTTCCTCAGCTCTCTCAACCGCTTACCAACGCCTTGCCTTCCAGACGCTCGCGGATCAAGTGCGTCGTTCGGTACGCTCCGTTCGGGGCAATCAATGGATGTTTCGCATGGGCCATCCGGAAGATCATCCGTTGCGTATTCGTCCGGAACTGCTTCAGCGCCAATCGGACGGATCACTGCCGATTCTTCGGGAAGAAACCCCCGTGCGCATGGATCTTACCCATTCGGCATGGAGCGATATCTTCTTCCTCGGGATGGATTTCCCAGAAGGGGCGCGCGTGCTCAACGTATCCGTTGACCTCGCCGTCTTGGGCCGTGGCAATCAGCCCGCTCCTCCGGTGAGCGCGTGGTTGCGCGTGATTGATGAACCCGTCCTCCGGCTCACGTCCGTGGATCTGGGTGCCACCGCCGATATCTCCGCTCTTTCGGAAGTCTTCGATTTTGCAAAGGACTACCTCGGCCTGCTAAAGGCGGCTGTGATTGCCTCCGGCATCGTCCCTCCTGGCGTGGAGGGTTCGGGACAAGACCTGGCCGCATTGCTCGGACGCGTCGTGGGTGTCGGACGCGGCCTAGAACTCGTCTCGGTCGTTAACAACATTCCCAAAGGCTCGCGTCTAGCCGTTTCCACCAACCTTCTCGGCTCCCTCATCAGCGTTTGCATGCGGGCCACCGGACAAGCCGCATCGCTGACGGGTCGGCTCCAAGAATCCGAACGTCGCATGGTGCTGGCGCGCGCGCTCCTCGGCGAATGGCTGGGCGGGTCAGGCGGCGGCTGGCAGGACTCCGGAGGCGTGTGGCCCGGGATGAAACTGATCGAAGGGGTCGTCGCCTCACAGGATGATCCAGAGTTTGGAATCAGTCGCGGACGCCTCATGCCGCAGCACACCATCCTGGATCATCATGCGGTCAGCGCAGAAACACGCCGCAAACTCCAAGACTCCCTCGTTCTGGTGCACGGCGGGATGGCGCAAAACGTCGGTCCCATCTTGGAAATGGTGACCGAAAAATATCTGCTCCGGTCTGAAGCCGAGTGGCAGGGGCGTCATGATGCGCTCGGGATTTTGGACGGAATCCTCGAAGCACTGCGCAACGGCGACATCCGAAAGCTGGGCGAAGTCACCACCAGAAATTTCCGAGGCCCGCTTCAGGCCATTATTCCGTGGGCCACCAACTTCTATACAGAGGAACTCATTCGTGCGGCGGGAGAAGCGCTGGGCAAGGACTTCTGGGGCTTCTGGATGCTGGGGGGAATGTCCGGTGGCGGCATGGGTTTCATTGTCGCTCCCGAACGCAAATCTGAGGCGCAAACCGCTCTTCAAAAAATCATGCTCGAGACGAAGCGGCGCCTGCAAAACGCGCTTCCGTTCGCGATGGACCCCGTCGTTTTTGACTACGCCATCAACGAAAACGGAACGCATGCAGGACTCCTCACCGGCACCGACGCCCTAATGCCTCCCGGCTACTACGCGTTAACCGTCCCCGCGCTCGTTCGCCGAGAACGCCATGCACTGCCCGTGGCGCGACGCGCAGAACTCGACCGTCTCGGCGCGGCGGCCCGCACACAGGCAGCCTACGGCGGAACCGTTCAGTCGCTGTTTGATGCCCTGTTGCCGAAGGACGCCGCACGCGGCGGTTCAGGCGAGTCCCTCGACGATTTGCTGCAGGCCAACGGCTTTGACCGCGCACAACACGAACGCATCCGCTCCGATCTTCGCGAAGGCCGCATCGGACTTGCGCAGAACCGATTGCGAGCGGATACGCAAATCACGGACGTTCTCGATTGCGACGTCACCGACGCCGTCGGTCTGCGTGACGCAACGCTCGAGAGCGAAGGTCTCGCCATCCTCGCGCGAGGCGAAGTCGGGGTTGTGACGCTCGCCGCTGGAGCGGGCTCTCGCTGGACCCAAGGTGCCGGCGTGTGCAAAGCGCTACACCCCTTCTGCAAGTTCGAAGGACGCCACCGAACCTTCATCGAACTGCACCTCGCGAAATCGAGTCAGACCGCGCAGCGCTCTGGAACGCCGGTGCCGCACGTGTTTACCACGAGTTACCTCACCCAAGGCCCTGTCTCCGCTTTCTTGGAAAAGTCGGCGAACTACGGTTACGCCGGACAGGTTTTGCTTTCACCAGGACGAAGCGTTGGCCTCCGGATGATTCCAACACTTAGGGATTTGCGATTCTTGTGGGAGGAGATGCCGCAGCAAACGCTCGACGAGCAGCAGCAAAAGGTGCGCGAAAGTCTCCGGACCGCTCTCTCCAACTGGGCGCGCGGACAAGGCGAAGCATCGGATTACACCGACAACCTTCCGATGCAGTGCCTGCATCCGGTCGGCCACTTCTTCGAACTACCCAACCTGTTCCGCAACGGCGTGTTGGCCCGCTTGCTGAAAGCAAACCCCAACCTGCGGACCCTGCTCTTGCACAACATTGACACGTGCGGAGTGAACCTAGATCCCACGCTGCTCGCGCTGCACCGGCGACTCGGCCACGCATTAAGCTTTGAGGTGATTTCGCGGCGTCTGGACGATCGCGGGGGTGGTCTTGCGCGGGTGAACGGCCGCCCAAGAATGGTTGAAGGGCTCGCCATGCCGCGCGAATCGGACGAGTTCGCACTGCGGTATTACAACACGATGAGCACATGGGTGGACGTGGATCGCTTGTTAGCCCTCTTCGGACTCGACCGCGCAATGGTTATTACCGGCGATGAGGAAGTCATGGCCGCTGCGGTGCGTCGGGTCGCTTCCCGCCTGCCGACGTATATCACGATCAAGGAGGTGAAGAAGCGGTGGGGACACGGTCAGGAAGACATTTTCCCCGTGGCGCAGTTCGAGAAGCTGTGGAGTGACCTGACTGCGTTGCCCGACCTTGAATGCGGCTACATCGTGGTGCCGCGCGTTCGCGGACAACAGTTGAAGGAACCCGCTCAACTCGACGGCTGGCTCCGCGATGGTTCCGCCGCCGCCGTCGACGCCCTGTGCAAGTGGAGTTGAGCGACGGTTTGACTGAACAATCAACCAGCAACCCAACCCTCCCCAAACTTTGGCGTGGGCCCCGCTTAAAGAGAAAGTTGGGCCTCGGTACGCCCACTTGGGTCCCCGCATCTGACGGTCATTGAGTCTCGTTTATCGAGTTTCGCTCACCTTCCGTTGGAAGGTGGTGGGCAGGAGTGGATTCGAACCACTGAAGGCAGAGCCAGCGGATTTACAGTCCGCCCCGTTTGGCCACTTCGGTACCTACCCGTTCACACCGAGCCGAGGAGAGTACGCCGGTCGATCCGCGTCTGCAAGGCCAATGCGAATCGGCACTGCCTTTCGCCAAAGTCGGGCTCCCTGCCTCCCTTGAGGAGTTTGAACCTAAAAACGGTAATGGGCACAGGCCCCCGCACGCATTCGGGCGGACTTTGCGTAAAAGCTGTTCCGCAAAGGGCGGGTTACGGTGCCCCAACGGGGCACCTCATGACAGCCTCGGGCATCGCCCGAGGAAAGAAAACCACCTGAGCCCTACAAGGGGCGAGATATGTTGGTGCGCCTTTGCCGAGCAATGAGAGGCGGCGTCTCGGTTCCGTTTCAAGACAAGTGCAGCGGGTGGCGGTAAGCCGAATTCTGTCGGCACGCGGTGCGCGCCGTGACGACCATTTCTCTCGCATCCACCGAAGCTTTCGCTCCAGCGACACGCCCGACATTCGTCGAGTGCGACATAATACCCGGAAACCGCCCCCTCGCGGAGGACTGGGCCGGACGCCCAAAGGTCCCCTGTTCTGTCTTGCACCGCACAGGGTTTTTCATGCCCCGCCGATTACTCGGCGAGCGGTGGGCTCTTACCCCGCCTTTTCACCCTTACCCAACGACTTACGTCGAAAGGCGGTATGTTCTCTGTGACACTTTCCGTCACACGCCCTTTTCAAAGCGCATGCCCGCGTGTTCTCCACGGTGTGCTGTCCGGAGGTGTTCGGACTTTCCTCTGAGCCGTTCCGTGGATTGCTCCAGAGAACATCTCAGCGGTCGTCTGCCACCCGCTGCTTGGTGCACAGTACGGACCGCCTCCCCAACTGTCACCCGCGCATCGTTGACGCAGGCAGCTTTCTTCCTACCCTGCGCCCTCTAGAGTTTCCCTTTCAAATACCCGTATCCATGAGCTCACTGAACAAGCGTTTCCCTCGGCTTCTCCCAGAACCCATCCGCAAAGGCGTCTCCGCAGCCGACCTCATCGACGGCGCATTCAAGGCATACAACGGAGGTCGCCTCGCCGAAGCCTGCCGTCTGTTCACCGAAAAAATGGTCGCAGCAAACGGGACCGTCGGCATGTCCCTCACCGGCGCTCTCACACCGGCGGGCCTCGGCCGAGCGGCCATCATTCCACTCCTCAAGGCAGGATTCGTCGACTGGATCATCTCCACCGGCGCAAATCTCTACCACGACCTCCACTTCGGCCTCGGCATGAACCTGTACGCAGGCTCTCCGTTTCTCGACGACGTCAACCTCCGCAAAGAAGGCATCATCCGGATTTACGACGTGCTTTTCGATTATGATGTCCTGCTCGATACGGACGCCTTCGTCCGCCAAGTCATCCAAGGTCCCGAATTTCAGAAGTGCATGGGAACCGACGAGTTTCACTACCTGCTCGGGAAATACGTGTACGAACGCGAGCGCAAGCTGGGCATCAAAGAAACAAGCGTGTTGAGCGCTGCGTACCAGCTCGGCGTTCCCGTCTTCACCAGCTCTCCCGGCGATAGCTCCATCGGGATGAACGTCGCCGCCATGGCACTCCGCGATTCAAAACTGCAGTTCGACGTGAACCGCGACGTGAACCAAACGGCGTCGATTGTGTACGCCGCCAAATCCAACGGGGACACCTCGAGTGTGTTCATCCTCGGCGGCGGTTCGCCCAAGAACTTCATCCTTCAAACAGAGCCTCAAATCCAAGAGGTCATGGGTATCGAAGAGCGCGGACACGATTACTTCCTCCAGTGCACGGACGCGCGTCCCGACACAGGGGGCCTCTCCGGCGCAACCCCCAACGAAGCCGTGAGTTGGGGGAAGATTGATCCTGACAATCTCCCGGACTGCGTCGTGTGCTATGCGGACTCCACGATCACGCTCCCGCTCATCACTGCGTACGCCCTTTCTCGGACGAAACCTCGGAAACCGAAACGCCTCTACGACCGTCGCGACGCGCTGCTCGAGACCATTCGTGCGCAGTATCTCCGATGCGGAACCATCACAAAAATTGGGCATCGGACAGACCTCGAAAGACCCAAGCGGGGGCGGTCAGGCCGCTCCGTCACCGGCACGAAGAGAGAGCCAGCAAAGGCAAAATCATCTGCCAAGACCAAGGGCAAGAAATAGTTAGCTCCATCACTTTTCGTCAACCTCTCGTCTCCTTCCGTGAAAATACTTCGCTTCGACTCGCCGGGTTATGAACGCGCCGTTCGGGTGCTCCTCCGCAAATCGGTTTCTGATCCTGCGGTGGAAAAAACGGTGCGCGAAATTTTGGAATCCGTTGAAACGCGGGGCGACAAAGCAGTGATTGAATGCACGGCAAAGTTTGGCGGTCCCCGCCTCACTCCAGCGACACTGCGCGAAACCGGCGAAGCCACCGTTCCCGCGAAAGTTGCAGCCGCCATCCGGAAATCGCGTCGCAACGTTCACCGCTTCGCCAAAGCGAGCCTCCGGAAAAACTGGACCATGCGAAACGCTGAGGGCGCAAAAGTGGGTGAACGATTCGATCCGTTTCAGAGGGTCGGCATCTATGTGCCAGGAGGCACCGCACCCTTGGTCTCAACCGCCATCATGACCGTGACGCTCGCGGCCGCGGCAGGCGTTCCTGAAATCGTGGTGACGACCCCAGCCGATGAAAACGGCGCCATCGCTCCGGCACTGCTTCACGCGCTGCACTGCGCAGGCGCCACGGAAATCTACAAAATCGGCGGTGCTCAAGCCGTCGCCGCCTTGGCGCTCGGGACCAAAACCATCCGCCCCGTGCAGAAAATTTTCGGTCCGGGCAACGCCTACGTTGTCGAAGCAAAACGGCAGGTCTTTGGACGGGTCGCGATTGATCTGCTTCCAGGGCCAAGCGAAGTGTTGGTGATTGCGGATGATTCCGCAAATCCCGCATGGGTTGCAGCCGACCTGCTCGCACAAGCAGAACACGGTAAAGGCAGTGGAATGGTCCTCCTCACGAACTCCGATGCCGTACTTCAGGCCGTGAACGAAGCGATTTCCGAACAACTCAAGGCATTGTCACGCCGGTCTCACCTTGAAGGCGTTCTCGCAAAAACGGCAGTGCTCGTGCGCGTGAAAGATCTCGCGGAAGCCGTCGCGCTCTGCAACGCCTACGCCCCGGAACACGTTTCCATCCAAACCGACGACCCCGAGATGATCGCGGACCAACTCGTTTCTTCGGGCGCGATTTTCCTTGGCGGCTATTCGCCGATTGCCGCAGGGGATTTCGTCGCAGGGCCCAGCCACACCCTCCCCACGGGAGGAGCAGGTCACTCCTTCCCCGGCCTGACCGCGGAAATGTTCCAACGCCGGACTTCCATCATTCAATACGATCGCGCTTCCTTGAGCCGTTCCGTTGAAACCATCGAGCTTTTCAGTGCCGTCGAAGGACTCGATGCTCACGGCCGTTCCGCGCGGATTCGCCTCGAGAAAAAGGGGCGCTAATCGCCCGAATCTCCGGCCAAAGCGTTTACTCCTGGAACTCCGACCAGTCCCCAAGAGGACGCGCAAACGTCCAGCGCGCGGGTTTTCCAATCCAAGCCCGCGCCGCCTTCCATGAGGAGTGCCCGAGAGTGAACGGAACGGTCGCCGTGAACAGGCCCACGCCCGCGCAAGTGAGGCCAAGACAAACGGGCCGCACAACAGCAAGATCCACCGCAACGGAAAGTCCGGGGTACCCCGGGTAAGCCTCACGGGTCTGGCCAGAACTTTCCGCAGCGTTCACGGCCAACGGACTCAGAAGCGAAAAAGCAACCAGAGTTGCTCGAAGCGTTTTCATCCTGACATCAGAGCATTGCGTCCCCGCGTACACCAACCCTTTCCAGATCGTTCAGTGCCTCGGGCCTATTCGCTACTAATCCTCTCGTTTCGGGATGCCAGGCGGCTTGAGAAAAACGCTTCACCGCGCGTGCGGGTTCCCTAGGTTTTAGGGATGCCAGATTTCCAGAGCTTTCCTGACGCGAGCGGACACTTCGGCCCCTACGGAGGCATGTTCGTTCCGGAGACATTGATGGACGCGCTCCAAACGCTTGCCGCTGAATACCAGCGCGCCCGCGAGGACAAGACCTTCCAAGAAGAGCTGCACGCGATGCTCACCCAGTTTGCGGGACGGCCCACGCCTCTCTACTTTGCAGAACGCCTCACGCGCGAGCTCGGCGGAGCAAAGATTTACCTCAAACGCGAAGACTTGCTCCACACCGGCGCTCACAAAATCAACAACGCGTTGGGGCAAATCCTCCTCGCCAAACGCATGGGCAAATCGCGAATCATCGCTGAAACCGGCGCCGGCCAGCACGGTGTTGCCACAGCGACCGTTGCCGCCCGAGCTGGACTCGAATGCGTCATCTACATGGGCGCTGTCGACATGGAACGCCAAGCATTAAACGTCGCACGGATGCGTTTCCTCGGAGCCAAAGTGGTGCCCGTCACCGCAGGACAAGCCACGTTGAAAGAAGCCATCAACGAGGCGATGCGCGATTGGGTCACCAATGTCAGGAACACCCACTATATCCTCGGTTCCGCCCTCGGCTCGCACCCTTACCCAATGATCGTCCGTGATTTTCATCGCGTGATCGGTGACGAAGCACGCCAGCAGATTCTCGAAAAAGAAGGCCGCCTTCCTGACTTGCTCGTCGCTTGTGTCGGAGGGGGCAGTAACGCGATCGGACTCTTCTGGCCGTTCCTGAACGACGAATCCGTCAAGATGACCGGCGTGGAAGCCGGCGGCCTCGGCATCAAGCGGGGTGAACACGCCGCGCGTTTTCACGGCGGTAAACTCGGGATTCTCCAAGGAACAAAAACGTTTGTCCTCGCCGATGACGACGGTCAAATCGAACTCACTCACTCGGTCTCTGCCGGGCTCGATTACGCAGCCATCGGACCGGAACACGCCTACCTGCGAGATCAAGGCCGCATCGACTACGACTACGCAACCGATGATGCCGCTCTGGACGCATTCACGCGCCTTTCGCGAACCGAAGGCATCATCCCCGCGCTCGAGTCAGCCCACGCCATCGCACACGTGCTCAAGGTAGCCCCCACGATGGATCCCAACTCCATCATGGTCGTTAATCTGTCAGGCCGTGGCGACAAAGACGTCGCACAAGCAGCGTCAATCCTCCTGAAGTGACACGGCCATGATTCGCAGCATGACCGGGTTCGGACGCGCCTCTGCCAGCGGTGCCTCGTGCGAAATCCTCGTCGAAGCGGCCTCCGTAAACCGGAAACAGCTCGACGTCGCTTCAAACCTGCCCCGCTCACTCGCACAGCTCGAACCCGTGCTGCGCGATCGCGTCGCAGCATGCATCTCACGCGGCCGGATTAACCTCTCGATTCGCATCAGCCCGGCTGCAGGCGCTCTCGCCGATACCTCCGTTGACCTCGACGCAGCAGCCCGCGTCGTTGCGGCTGCGCGCAAGCTGCAACACCACTTCTCACTGTCGGGTGAACTGTCCATCGATACGCTCCTCAAAGCGCCGGGCATCCTTCGCTCTCCCGAAGAAATTCTGGCGCCAGAAGCCGTGGCGCCCGTCCTCGATCGGGCGGTTTCAGACGCACTGAAATCACTCAATGCCATGCGCGAGGAAGAGGGCGCCATCCTCCAAAACGACCTCCTCCAACGGCTCGAAACCCTGACGCAATCGGCCGCAAAGATTCGCCAACTGGCCGCCGAAGTACCCGTCCGGCAACGGATGGCATTGCTCGATCGCATCAAACAAGCCGGCGTCGAACTCCAAGCCGACCCCGATCGGCTCGAACGCGAACTCGCCCTGTTTGCCGATCGCTCAGACATCACCGAAGAGCTGACGCGGCTCGACGCCCACATCACCCAGTTCATAACCCGGTTGCGGACGGAGGCTGCACCTGGCCGCACGCTGGACTTTCTCTGTCAGGAACTTGCGCGCGAGCTGAACACCACCGGAGTGAAATGCGCGCACTCTGGCATCTCGGCCCTCATCGTCAGCTCGAAAGCCGAACTCGAACGCATCCGCGAACAGGTCCAAAACATCGAGTGACCCATGAACAGTTCCCACGCACCCAAGCGACAAGGCATTCTCTTCGTCCTTTCCGCGCCATCCGGTGGCGGAAAAAGCACGCTGCTCAAGCAGCTCAAACCCTTCGGCGATCATCAGTACTCGGTGAGTTGCACCACCCGCGCCCCTCGGCCAGGGGAAGTGGATGGCACCGATTATCATTTCCTCACCCGATCCCAGTTCGAACACGAAATCGCCAACGACAATCTTCTGGAATGGGCGGAAGTTCACGGAAACTTCTACGGGACAAAAAAGAGTGCGGTGCTCGAACACCTCGATGCAGGACGCGACGTCATCCTCGATATCGATATTCAGGGTGCCGAGTCCATCCGGCGTTCGAACGACCCGAGAATCCTCTCTGCACTGGTCGACGTTTTCCTCACCCCCAGTTCCGTAGAGGTGGTAGAGCAGCGACTCCGAAAGCGGGGCACTGAAACAGAAGACCAACTGGCGCTCCGCATCTCAAACGCAGTTAACGAGATGGCGCAGTGGAACCGATATGCGTTCCGAATCCTAAGCACCACTCCAGAAGCGGACCTCGAACAGTTCCGCGCAATCATGTTGTCGGAACGAAACCGAAGCACCCGCCTCCTCGCCTAACCCCCGCATCACATTCGTATGGAAACGTCACAGACGCTTGCAGGAAAGACCATCGTGCTCGGCGTGTGCGGATCCATCGCCGCCTACCGAAGCGCGGACATCGCGAGCCAACTCGTAAAAATGGGCGCATCTGTGCACGTGGTCATGAGCCCAGGAGCGACCCGATTCATTACACCGCTCACACTCCAAACTCTCTCGCGCAATCCCGTTGTAACCAACGAAGCCTCAAATGAATCCCATTGGATTCCGCGTCACATTGCGCTCGCAGATTCCGCAAATCTGCTTCTCATCGCACCTGCCTCCGCCAACGTCATCGCAGAACTCGCGCATGGCCTCGCATCCCATCCACTCACCGAGATTGCACTCGCCGCGCAATGTCCGCTGCTCATCGCTCCCGCAATGAACGGGAAGATGTGGAATCACCCCGCGACCCTAGCAAATCGCAACACTTTGAGCGAACGTGGAGCACAGTTTATAGGACCTGCAAGTGGTTTGTTGGCATGTGGCTATGAGGGTGAAGGACGCCTCGCAGAGTTGGCTGATATCCTGACAGCAGTTCAACAACGCTTCGCGTAAGTGGATGATGGCGAAAAAGATTTTCGCAGCTTTCCTCGCGTATTCGGTTGACGCTATTGAGCCTCAATCGTAAACAAATGGCCCCAGAGCAATGATGAACTCTGGAACTAACCCAGCCCGCTTCCTCGGGCGGAGAGGAGGTGCTTGTTGAATGGCAACCCCCGCTAAGAAAGCCGCTGCGAAACCCGCAGCCGCGAAGAAAGCCCCGGTAAAAAAAGCTGCGGCTAAACCCGCTGCAAAACCCGCGGCTGCAAAGAAGGCCCCTGCGAAGAAGGCTGCAGCGAAACCCGCTGCAAAGCCTGCTGCGAAGAAGGCTCCGGCTAAGAAAGCCGCTGCGAGACCCGCAGCTGCAAAGAAGGCTCCGGCGAAGAAAGCTGCTGCCCCTGCGAAGAAGGCTGCAGCGAAACCCGCTGCAAAGCCTGCTGCTGCAAAAAAGGCTCCAGCTAAAAAAGCTGCAAAGTAAGCACTTACAAAGTATGACGCTCCACAGGGAGCCGTCCACGACGCGGAAGAGGTCTCCTCTTCCGCGTTTGCTTTTTCAACACCTCCCGCAAGCGGCCTCCCCTCGCTCGCTCTCGAATTTACTGACGCTTCCCCACGTGCGCTCCTATCCTCGACCCCCTATGCAGAACATTCTCGCCACCGCCATCCAGGCTGCCCGTGAGGCGGGCGAACTTCTCCGCTCAAACTTCGGCGCGGCTCCCGACGTCGCCGCCGCATACCAACACGACATCAAGCTCGACCTCGATGTTCAATGCCAAGACCTCATCGCGAACGTCATCCTCAAGGCATTCCCCGACCATGCCATCTACGGCGAAGAAGGCGTCTCTGGGAACCAATCCAGCCCTTGGCAATGGATCATCGATCCCATCGATGGCACCGTGAACTACTTCTACGGCATCCCCCACTTCTGCATCTCCATCGCCGCTCGCCTCAACGAGGAAATCCAAGTCGGCGTCATCCTCGACCCCATGCGGAACGAACTCTGGGAAACCCACCTCGGTGCCCCCACCCTCCTCAACGGAAACCCCGTCCGCGTCAGTACCCGCAGCCGTCTCGAAGACGCCGCCGTCTCCGTCGGCATGACCAAAGATGCCTCCCGGATGTCCACCGCAACCGCCACACTCGAAAAGTTCGTCCACAAAGTCCGCAAATGCCGCCTCATGGGATCCGCCGCGCTCGATCTCGCCTACGTCGCCTCAGGACGCCTCGACGCCTACATCGAGTCCTCCGTTAACCTCTGGGACATCGCCGCCGGCAAAATCCTCCTCGAGAACGCGGGTGGCCGTATCGAGATAACCCCCAGCGCAGGCAACCCTGACAAAATCGCGATCCGCGCTTGGAACGGGCTGATCGACATCAATATCTGACGCCTTCATGTCCGCCCCCTTCCTGCCAGCCTCCGGCATCGGCTACGATGTCCACCCCTTCGCCAACAGTCGCCCACTCGTCCTTGGCGGAGTCACCATTCCGCACCCTCAAGGCCTCGACGGACACTCCGATGCGGATGTCCTTTGCCACGCCATCGCGGACGCCATCCTCGGCGCAATCGGTGAACGCGACATCGGCTTCCATTTTCCAAACACGGACGAACGGTACCGCGGGATCGACTCCTTGCGCATCGTTTCGCACGCCGTAGCCCTCCTCTCCGACCGCGGCGCTCGTCTCGTGAACATCGACTCCACCCTCATCTGCGAAGCGCCAAAAATTGGTCCTCACCTGACTCCCATGCGTGACAACCTCGCCGCAGCGCTCGGAATCCCCGCCGCCCGCGTCGGCATCAAAGCCACCACCAACGAACGCATGGGGTTCCTCGGACGCGGTGAAGGCATTGCCGCGCTCGCCGTTGCCTCCGTTCTCCTCCCCGATACCCTCTAGCCATCCCGTCGAATCGCCCCCGCCATGCCTCTGCGCTTCCTCAACACGCTCTCCCGCTCGCTCGAGCCCTTCGCCCCACTGGATCCCGACGGCCGGACCGTCCGCCTCTACACCTGCGGACCCACCGTTTACAACTTCGCCCACATCGGAAACTTCCGCGCCTACATCTTCGAAGATCTCCTGCAACGGCATCTCGAAGCCCGCGGCTTCGACGTCCAACGCGTCATGAACCTTACGGATGTCGACGACAAAACTATCCGCGGTTGCCGCGAGGCAGGCATCCCGCTGGCGTCCTTCACCGCTCGCTTCAAACAAGCCTTCTTCGAAGATCTCGACGCGCTCCGGATCAAACGCGCCCAGCATTTTCCCGAAGCGACCGACCCCGCCCACATCGCGCGAATGATTGCGATGATTTCGCAACTCGAGCAACAGGGTCAGGCCTACCTCGCAGAGGATGGCTCGGTGTATTTTCGAATCGCCCGTTTCAAAAACTACGGACGCCTCGCTCACCTCAACCTCGACGAACTCCGCCCCAGCGGACGTATCAAGTCGGACGAGTTCGAAAAGGAGTCTCTCGGTGACTTTGCCCTCTGGAAGGCGTGGGATGAACAGGATGGAGACGTCGCTTGGGAAAGCCCTTGGGGCCGGGGGCGTCCCGGCTGGCACATCGAGTGTAGCGCAATGGCCAGTGCAATCCTCGGCGACCAACTCGACATCCATTGCGGCGGCGTGGACAACATCTTCCCGCATCACGAAGCCGAGATAGCGCAGACCGAATGCTGCACAGGGAAGCCCTTTGTTCGCTATTGGTTACACTGCGCGCATCTGATGGTCGAGGGCCAGAAGATGAGCAAGTCGCTCGGAAACTTTTACACCCTCAGGGATCTGCTCGGCAAAGGGTACTCCGGTCGGGAAATCCGGTACGCCCTCCTCACCGTCAACTACCGGCTCCCGCTCAACTTCACCTTGTCCGGTCTCGATGCCGCGCGCGCCGCACTCACACGGATTGACGCGCTCGTGGAACGACTCGAACGCGAGTCCTCCACCGTCACCGCAACGGCTCCGCCGAGCCCGACGTCTGCCACCCCGCTCGTGGACGGGTTCTTCGAATGCCTCGACGATGATCTTAACATTTCCGGGGCCATGGGCTGTTTGTTCGACTGGCTCCGCGAAACAAACCGTCTCCTCGACACCGAGCGAAACCCGCTCCACGCCGTCACCGCGCTCGCCGAATGGAAACGACTGAACGCCGTGCTACAACTCCAAGCGGAGCGAGCTTCCGCTCCCCCCGAGGTTCTCGCCTTGGTCGAACAGCGAAACGCCGCGCGCACCGCCAAAAACTGGGCCGAAAGCGACCGCCTCCGCGATGCCATCGCCCAACTCGGTTGGTCCGTCAAAGACGGTAAAGAGGGCACGTTAATCACCCCGAAATAAGCCGGTCAACCGAGCGAGAGGTTTGCCCTACTCATTCCCGTTTTTAGGTTTGCTGCTCACGGAGGCTGAATGAGCCCGCATCCTTGGCAGCGTTCCCTAGCCTCCTCTAACCTCGACCTATGAATCCCTCGTCCTCTCCCGTCGACCCCCGCCACTCCTGGGAAGAAAACGTCCGCTTCTTTGAGTACACCTCGGCAGCCAACCCCCGCGTTCCCGCGATCCCGGTGGACATGCTTCCCGCTTCCGAACACCAAACCGGCCCGACTCGCGTTATTCCCTTCGATCTCTCCAGCCGGATCGGTACCGCTTTTCCCGCCACCACGCCAAGCCTGATGGCCTCCTATCTCCGCATTCTGCCCGGAGAACAGCTCCAGACCCAAGCGACGCCCACCTCACAGATGTTCTATGTGATTCGGGGAAAAGGAAAAACCTCCGGCCGTTCCGGCACTGTGGCTTGGTCCGCGGGCGATCTTTTTGTTCTGCCGATGGATGAGTCGCTCACCCATCACGCGGATGCGGACTCCGCCCTCTACTGGGTGCATGACGAGCCGCTGCTGCGGTACCTCGGTGTGAAACCTGCCGAGCCGCGGTTTCGTCCCACACTTTTCACGCACGAACGGCTCCAGCAGGAACTGACCGATGTTCGTAACCAACCCGGGGCGGTAAATCGCAACCGCATGGGCATCCTGTTGGGCAACACGGCAACGCCGCAAACGCTCACGCTCACTCACATCCTGTGGTCACTCCTCAATGTGCTGCCTGCCGGCGTGGTGCAAAAGCCGCATCGCCATAACTCCGTCGCCATTGACCTCTGTGTAGATGCCAAACCCGGCACCTACACCCTCATCGGCGACACGCTCGACGATCAAGGCAACATTCTGAACCCCATCAAGGCCGATTGGATTCCCGGAACGGTGTTTGTCACGCCGCCCGGCCTCTGGCATTCGCACCACAACGACACGGGCCACGACGCCGTGGTGCTCCCCATCCAAGACGCCGGCCTACACACCTACCTCCGCACCCTCGACATCCAGTTCGTGCGTTAACCAGCCTCGAGCGACAATGTTCGACGCGCATCTGGCAGGGCCAAACGCGCGCCTCGACGTCACCCACCCCAACCGCGCCCAATGCGGACCTTCCAATCCCCGCGGTTCTCCACCACATCAACCCGCACCGCGTTCCCACTTTGATCGTATTCCACCGTCACTGCACCGCGCGTCCCGTCCTCCACCCATACCGAAAACCGGCGCGTCACCAAATACCCCGGCACCACCAAACGCCCCTTCTTCGGTAACTCCACCCCCCCCTCCACCACTCGCGTCACCGACGGTAAAAAGACGTCGTCCGCTTTCGCCAAATCATCAATCCCTGACCGGTATCCGTGCCGCCACCGCGCCGGATCACCAGGACGCGAAATGTGAGCCTCCACCCGACGACCTCCCGCAAGGTGATGATTTCTAACAAATTCCTCCACCATTTTGGGCGGACAATTCCGTTCCTCAACATCCCAAAACAAGTGCATGCGCCCCACCAACACATTCCCAGCCGCTGCATTCGCATTTCGCGCGGTATACTGATCCGGAACCACTTCCGGCGACCCACCAAGCGCTCCCTCCAATCTTCGCATCATGTCCGCTCGAGACCTCGACCGATGCCATTCCGCGTAATCACTAATCCCAAAAAACGACACACACGCGCTGAAAAAGTCCGGAAAACGTACCGCGCAACTGATCGCATTCCCGCCACCTCCGCTATACCCCAAAACCGACACGCGAGCCGAATCCGTCTCCTCCGGCCACCGCTCCAACGCCGCCCGCGCCGCATCGAGAATGTCGTGCACATCCAATCCACCCGAATCCCATTTCCCCGCCGAATCGCCGCAGCCGCGCATGTCGGGTGCAACCACAAACAACCCCCTCGGAGCGAGTTGCTTCAGATCTGCGGTCACATGCTTCCTCGTGCCCGTGTAACCGTGCATCACCAACAACACCGGTTTACGACCCGTCCCCGGTTGGAACGCGACATCCGCATGCAACGGCGACGTGTCATCAACACTGCTGCGATACGTCAACCGCTCAAACCGCGTTTGCTCTCCGCCCCCCTGCCCTCGCACCACACACAACGCCATCACCCAACCCGCCATCCCGATCAACCAACGAAGCATCTCTAGGCGCGCACGCATGGTTCCAAAAAGCCCCGCAACGCCTCAAAAGCAAGCCCTTCCCCCACATCCACGCCGCCAAACCTGCCTCGCTCGACCGTGGCGCATCTGGATCCCAAGGGCACACAATCTGCACCCCACCTCGACATCTCCACCCATGAACCTATCCCGTCGCTCTCTCCTTAAAACGTCCGCCGCGGCCTCCTTCGGCACGCTCGTCTCCTCATTCCCCGCCATTCGCGCCGCCGGCAATCCCAGCAAAAAAATCCGCTGCGCCGTCGTCGCGCTCGGTCGCGGTATGGCCCACGTCAACGCCATCCTCGCCTGCCCAAACACGGAAATCGCCTACGTCGCCGAAGTGGATTCAGGCCGCCTCGAAAATGGCCTGAAAGTCATCGCGTCCAAACAATCCGCCCCCTGTAAAGGCGTAAAAGATTTCCGCAGCTTCCTGGATGACAAATCCCTCGACGCCGTCTTCATCGCCACCCCCAACTTCTGGCACACGCCCGCCGCGGTGCTCGCCATGCAAGCCGGGAAACACGTGTTCGTCGAAAAGCCCGGTAGCCAAAACCCGTTCGAAGCAGAACTCATCGTCGAGTCTTCGCGAAAGCATCAACGCCTCGTGCAAATGGGAAACCAACGCCGGACGTGGATGAAAGATGCCATCCAGCACCTGCGCACCGAAAAACCCATCGGTGAGGTGTTTTTCGCCCGCTCTTTCTATTACGCCTCGCGCAAAGCCATCGCCCAACAAGCCATCAAACCAGCAGGCGACCTCGACCTCGACCTTTGGCAAGGACCCGTCGCTAACGAACGCGACATCAAACCGTACGTTCACTACGACTGGCACTGGCTCTGGCACTGGGGCAACGGCGAACTCGGCAACAATGGTATTCATTCCCTCGACGTGCTCCGCTGGGGCCTCGGCGTCGATTACCCCTCCCGCGTTTCCTACCACGGCTCGAGGTACAGATTCCAGGACACCCAAGAAACCCCCGACACCGGGTCTGCTCTGTTCGACTTCGGCAAAGTCGGCATGGAATGGGTTCAAAGCAGCACTCATCCCCGAGCCGCAGAAAAGCCTGTCGGAGAATGCGTTTTCTACGGTGAAGGCGGTACCTTTGTCATCTCAGGCCCCGCATGGACCGTCTACGATCCCAAGGGCGTGAAAGTGTCCGAGGGCAAAGGCCCCGGCGGCGGCGACCCCGCACACTTCGGGAACTTTCTGGACGCCATCCGAGGCGAAGCGCAGCTCAACAGTCCCATCGACGAAGGACAAAAGAGCACCATGCTGTGCCACCTCGGCAATATCGCCTACCGCACCCGCTCCGTCCTTCAACCCGATCCGAAGACAGGCCGCATCCCCGGTCACGCCGAGGCAGAGAAGCTCTGGAAACGCGCCTATCGTGCCGGTTGGGAACCCAAAGCCTGAGGCGCGTCCGAGTGACTTCAAAGCCTCTCTTCGCTTTGCTGGCGCTTGTCGCTGCTTTCCTGCAGCAGCCGACGTCGCGCGCGGACGCCACGTTGCGCCCGTTCCTCGAGACCCATTGCATCGAGTGCCACGACGGGGAGGACAAAAAGGGCGGTCTCGATCTCGCATCGCTTCGTGAGATTCATGCTGACCCCAAAACGAGCGCGCAGTGGATCAAGGTTTTCGACCGAGTTCTCGCGGGAGAAATGCCGCCGCCTAAAAAGAAAGCCGCTCCGCAGGCTGATTCGAAATCATCCTTCCTCAACACCTTAAAAACGCAGCTCATTGCGGAAGAAACCCAGCGGGCCGCCGCCACTGACGGCAGAACCCGGATCCGGCGCCTCACCCGCGTCGAATACGAAAACACCATGCGCGACCTGTTCGCCATGCCGGGTCTCGCCCTGAAAGAAGACCTCCCAGCCGATGGCTCCGCGCACGGATTCGACACCAACGCCGACGCGCTCGACTTATCCCACGTCAATCTCGCGAAGTACCTCGAGGCTGCGGACAAGGTGCTCGATTTGGCCATCGCAACGCGTCCGAACCCCCCGACCCTGCAGAAACGCCGCATCTCGCTGATGAACCGAGGCGGATTCGTCGCCCACGTCGTCATGAATGGCGACGGCGTGCTGTTGCGCGACATGAAGCCCGACCCCGCCTTCCCTGCCGCAGGCACCTTCAACCACATCGATCAGGGAGCGCACGAAAGCATTGGCTCATTCGAAACCGGCTCGTCCGTTGGCCTCTTCCGTCATGAGGACGAATCACTCAGTCCGTACTTCATGGAGCACGTCACCATCTACCCAGGGATGTACCGAGTCAGAACCTCGCTTTGGGCCTTCCAATGGGACAAAGGCAAGGTGCTGCCCGCCCGTGACACCGAGGCAGCTCGCCTTTCGGTGGTGCAACTCACCGGCGACGGGCGCGGAGGCGGCCACCCGAGCTACACCCTCGGCTATTTCGACGCCCCTTCCCTAAAACCCACCGAGCACGAACTCCTGACTTGGCTAAATCACAACGAACTCATCGGCTTCAACACCGCCTCGCTCGCGCCCGTCGCAAACTACAGCCGAAAGGGACGCGCGATGGAGTTCACCGGTCCCGGCATCGCCGTCGATTGGCTCGAAATTGAAGGCCCGCTCCACGACGTCTGGCCTCCCGCCTCACACCGCGCCCTCTTTGGCGAGCTGCCGCTGACGGAACTCAAGAAAGGTGATTCGGTGAAACCACCCGTCCGCCGCAAAATCCGTCAACTCGGCGCAGGAATGAACCGTCCTGATCCGGAACCAGGAACGTGGACAGTATCGTCCGCTCAACCCGAGACGGATGCGCATCGACTGCTCTCGGATTTCCTACCCAAAGCGTTCCGCCGTCCCGTCAGCTCCGCCGATGTCCAGCGGTATGCAGACACCGCACTTGCACGACTGCATGCGGGAGACTGCTTTGAAACTGCGATGCGTTGGGCCTATCGCGCCGCGTTGTGTTCGCCCGATTTTCTCTACCGCGTTGAGCCCGAACAGACTCTGGGCGATCACGCGATTGCCAATCGCCTCGCCGCCTTGCTCTGGCGATCCAGCCCAGACCACGCCCTTCGCGAGGCGGCGGACGCCGGAACCCTGCGGGAAACGAAATCACGCCATGCGCACGTTGAACGGATGCTTGCTGACCCGCGCTCCGAACGATTCATCACCGACTTCCTCGGCCAATGGCTTCGCCTTAAGGAAATTGCCGCAACCGATCCGGACAAAAAACTCTACCCAGAGTTCAGCGGCTACCTTCAAGACTCCATGGTGGCCGAGACCAAGGCGTATTTCCGTGAGCTCATCGACAAGAATCTCAGCCCGCGCCACCTAATCGCATCTGATTTCGCGATGTTGAACGGAAAACTCGCTGCTCTGTACGGAATCAAGGATGTTTCGGGACCAAAAATCCGCCGCGTTCAGCTCCCGATCGAGAGTGCGCGCGGCGGGTTTCTCACGCAGGCCTCGCTGCTAAAAATTACCGCCAACGGAACCACCACCTCGCCAGTGCCACGGGGTAACTTTGTGACGGACCGCTTATTGGGAAAACCAGTGGATCCGCCGCCACCAAACGTCCCTGCAGTTGAGCCTGATGTCTCGGGAACCAACACCATTCGAGAACTGCTTGATAAGCATCGTTCCGATTCAAACTGCGCAGGATGCCACGCCAAACTCGACCCTCCGGGATTCGCCCTCGAGGCGTTCGATGTGATTGGCGGGTTGCGTTCGCGGTACCGCTCTCTCGGAGAGGGAGATGCTGCTCCGCGTGGCAATATCGATCCATTCATCCCCATTCGCTTCACCCTCGGAAAACCTGTCGATGCAAGCGGCCAGCTCACCGACGGTAAACCTTTTGCGAATGTTGATGAACTCAGGACCCACCTCCTAACGGACGAAGCATCGCTGACAAAAAACCTCGTCCGACGATTGCTCGTCTTTGCAACCGGTAGACCTCTCAGTTTTTCGGATCGGGACGCCATCGAACGCATCGTCGCCGACGCAGATCGAAACGGCGGCGGGGTAAGGTCCATCCTGCATGCAGTGGTTCAAAGCCAACTTTTTATAACGCGATGATGGCAAGAACTCTCGCATGCCTAACTCTGCTGATGGCGAACGGCGCGTTCGCGCAGCCGGTGGAGTTTCGCTTCCGTGTCTCGTCCCTTTTCCAACCCGACCGCGTTGACGATTTGCGTGCGCTCATGGCGGAAAAACTTCCTGACGTCAGCATCTCGCGCATCGATTTCGAGACCGGCACGGCAAGTTTTGGAATCGAAACGGAATCCGTCCCGCAACTGAAGAAGGAGCCGACCCCGGAGAAAGTCCGAGCTCATCTCAGCCAACTTTTGCGCACTGCCAGCAAAGGGGTGATTGATGTGCTTCCTCTCTCGGATGTTCCCGAGGCCGAATTGGTTGCGGCGGTCATTCCGGTGATTGGCCTTGATTGCAAAGGATGTTCTTTCGGGGCCTATCGAGTTGTAGCGCGCGTAGAAGGCGTCGAGTCAGCAACAGCAAGTTTCGCGAATGGAACCATCCGCGTCCGCTTCGATCGCAGAAAGACCTCGTTGGAAACCATTGAGGCTGCACTCGGACAGGCGCGCGTGATGATTCAGCACCGCATCACGGACCCTCGGGCAGTGCCGCCCTCCGAAATGAAGATTGTGCGGTGCTCGAGCGAAGAGACGAACCGAGACGAGGTCTACGCCCACTCCACGGGCCACGCGGCAAACATCATCGACGGCAATCCTCTCACGAAATGGTCATCGAAGTATTCGGGCAACGAGCAGGCGGCACCGCCTCACGAACTCGTCATCGATCTTGGCCGGAAGCGAAAGATTTTGGGCTTCTGTTATTTACCGCGCCAGATCGGTTATGTCGGCCATTTTGGGAGCACCGAATTTCGAGTAAGCGATACGCCGAACTCCTTCGAGAAACCCGCGATCGCGGAAGCCAGTTTTACGGCGGCTAAATCTCCGCAATCTGCCCTTTGTAAAAAGACCACCGAGGGGCGATATGTCCTCGTGCGAGTCCTCTCCGAACTCAATGGAAAACCCGTCGCAGCCGCAGCCGAAATCGCCGTGCTCGAAACAAAGTAACTCTTTCTCCCCATGAACCACTCACCCGTTTTCACCGCCTCTAACATGCATCGGCGCACGCTCCTCCGCGCGGCGGGGACCTGCCTCGCGCTTCCCCTGCTCAACGCCATGTTGCCGAAGGGACGCGCCGCCGAGGGACAGCCGGTTTCCCCGCGTCGGATGATTGGTATCCAGACGAATCAAGGCATTCTACCGCAATACTTTTTCCCGACGGAGACCGGACAAAACTACACCCTCACCCCTTATCTCGAGCGACTCGCGAACGTCCGAAATCAGTTCACCGTGTTCTCCGGCGTGAGCCTCCCAGGCGTGGATGGCGGACACGCCGCGGACAAATGTTTCCTCACCGGCACGCCACACCCTGCGCAGGGAGGTTTCCGAAATGGCATCTCACTGGATCAGTTTGCTGCGGAGTCGCTCGGAAACGCGACGCGCTTCCCATCGCTCGTGCTGGCCATGACCGGTGAATCTCGGACGCTTAGCTACACACGCAGCGGCGCTGCAATTCCGGCAGACCAAAGCCCGCGCAGGGTGTTCGAAAAACTCTTTCTCCAAGGAAAGCCCAGTGAGGTTGAGGAGCGGGTCGAAACCCTCCGACAAGGCCGGAGCACGTTGGACTTCATCGGAGACGAATCCAAGCGTCTCCAAGCGAGGCTTGGGAAAGCCGACCAACAGCGCGTGGACGAATACTTCACGAGCGTGCGCGAACTCGAACGCCGCATGCATGCCGCTCAGGAGTGGGAGACCCGTCCAAAACCGCGGGTCGACGCGCAACCTCCCGTCGACATCACAGACAGCATGGCATTCGCGGCTCGAACCAAGCAAATGTTTGACGTGATGAAGCTTGCGTTGGAGACGGATTCAACGCGTTTTGTGTCTCTGTTCGTTGATACAACGCAGATTCACAATTTGACCCATCACGGAAACCGCCCCGAGGTCTTGGCCGAACTCCGAGGCCACGAGACTTCCCAGTTTGATGCGTTGGGCCATTTCCTCACCGCCTTGAACGCTTCTTCAGAAAACGGCGTCTCGCTGCTCGACCGAACGATGGTGCTTTACGGCACCTGCATGGGCAGCGCGAACTCGCACTCCAACGTAAACCTTCCCGTCCTACTCGCCGGCGGCGGTTTCAAGCATGGGCAACATCTCGCGTTCGACACGAAGAGCAACTACCCGCTCACCAACCTGTACGTGTCCATGCTCCGCCAACTCGGAATGCCCGCAGACACCTTCGCGACCTCCACCGGCCCGATGAAAGGCTTAACCTCCTAGCGCTCCCAGACCACCACGCCCATCGAACATCGGACGATGGTTCTCGCGTTCCTCATTGACCAAGCGGGCTTTAACGACCTCTCTCCAAGCCCTCATCGCTGGAGGACTCGCACGTAATCCACCGTAAAACGCGCGGGAAATACCGTTTCACGATCCACCGGGCCTCCAAATCCCCCGCCCACGGCAAGATTGAGTACCATGAAAAAGTGCTCATTGAACGGAGCCGGAAACTCCCCGCCTTCAGAGGACCACTCCCGTTGCTCCTGATACTGCACGCCATCCACAAACCAACGGATTACCCCCGGCTCCCATTCCACAGCAAACAGGTGAAAGTCTTGGGAGAAATCTCCTTTCTCCAGCCGATAAACTTGCCCCTTCGATTTGTTCTTCGGCCACGCACCCCCGAAGTGCAACGTCCCGTGGACTTTATCAGGTTCGCTCCCCTTCGCCTCCATGATGTCAATCTCCCCGCTCGCGGCCCAGCCCCCGTATTTTTCTGAAGCGGGCAACAACCAACAGGCCGGCCATAATCCTCTGCCCTTCGGTAATTTCGCCGAGATTTCAAACCGCCCATATTTCCAATCTGCTCGCCGCTTTGTGCGAATCCGAGCCGAAGAATAGTCCTTCAGAACACCCGCCATGTTGACCTTTTCACGACGGGCCTCGAGCACCAGACACCCGTTCTCAACACGAACATTGGCAGGCCGATCCATGTAATACTGCAACTCCCCATTTCCTCCACCATGGCCGTTCTCCTCTGCAGCCCACTTGGTCCAGTCCAGATCCGCGCCATTGAAGTCGTCCCGCCAAACTTCCCGCCATTCAGCGGCCTCGACGGGGAAAATAATCAGGATGCACAGAGCGGCCAAAGAGCGAATCATGCTTGATGCAACCCTCTGGGGCTCACTGGGTCAAGCGCCGCAACCACCCCTGTTCGTATCCGCGTAAAATCAGGAGAATGGGCTTGCGATTTTTCCACACGTCGCCACCCATCCCCTCCCCGCAAGCGCCTTACGCAAGTATTTCCTTCAACACGCCCGTGCTGTCGCCATGCCGCTCCACCGGCGCACCCACGCCCTGCAACAAGGCAAGCCACGCGTTGCACAACGGCGTCCCCTTCGGAACCACAATGCTCTCACCCAACTTCACCCCAGCGCCCCGACCGGTCAAAAGCGTCGGACAGTTATCCAAGTTATGCTCCGTCCGAATGTTGCTGCCGTACGCCACCGCCACATGATCAAACAACGTCGTTCCGTCCGCCTCCTTCGTCGACTTCAGCTTGTCGATGAACCCCGCCAACAACTCGCTCTGCGTCAAATCCCGCTTCTGCGACGCCTCCAACTTCTCACCCATCGTCGAGTGGTAATGACTCATATCATGAGGCGCCACCTTGATCCCGATACTCGTCATCAACGTGCTCACCGGCTGACGGTACGTCATCACGCGCGTGCTGTCCGTCCGCATCGCCGCAATCATGATGTCGTACATCACCTTGATCTCCTCTTTCCCCGCTAACCCTTCCTGCGGTGCAAGGATGGGCGCATCCGGACGCGGCACGCCAATCCATTGCTCGTCTTTCGAAAGCCGCGTCTCGATGTCGCGAATCGACTGAAAATACTCTTCGAGTTTCGCGTGATCCTCTTTGCCCAACCCGCGCTGGAGCGCCTTCGCATTCTCTCGGACCGTGTCGAGCACGCTGCGCCGCTGCGCCAGCATCGCCTTCTGTTGCTCAATCGGGGTCGTATCCTTCGAGAACAGCCGGTGATACGCACCCACCGGCCCTTTCTCGCCGCCAATCGGCTTTCCACTCACGTCCCACGCCATCGAAAGTCCGGGCCCGTGTCCCGATGCCTCGGCGTTCTCCGCACCGTTTAGCTGCAAGGAAGCAAAGCGCGTCTCCAAGCCCAGCTTCGCAGCGGCAACCTGATCTGCGGAAATGCTGTTGTGAAAGTTCTGGCCCGGCTCCGCAAACCGGTTTGCACCCGTTAGCCACATCGTGCTGCCCCAATGCCCCTCGTTGGAATACTTGTTCCAAAGTCCCTGCACGACCGAGAAATCGGCTTTGTGCCGAGCAAGGGGCGCGAGACCCTCCGGCAAAGTGTAATCCTTGCCCGGCTGATGGATGTCGGGAAACCAACTCTCCGTCGTGATGCCCCAACCAAACCCAAGAAACACCAAGCGTTTCGGAGGAGCCGCTTGCGCCGCCCGCACAAACTTCCGGAAACCCAGCGATTCAAGGAACGGCAGCGCAACCAATGCGGTCGAGGACTGAAGAAAATGACGTCTGCTTCTGAGGGTTTTCATAAACTCTATTTGCTTCGAAACGCTTCGCTTTTCACCAACGTGCGAACGAACTCGCGCACGGCAAAATCTTTCCTGTCGGCCTCGGATACCATCGCCGCCACCAGTGGCTCGTCGCGAAATCCTGCTGTCCGCCCCAGCGCAAACTCCAGCAATGCAACACTAAAGCCCCGAGCAAACTGGTTCCGTCGCTCATAAATTAAATCCCGCATTTCATTGAAATCATTGAACGCAGGACCCTTGTGAAATGCTGCGTTCGGTTCAATCGTCCATTGCTTGGCCTTCCCGGGTTCTACCTTCCCGTTCGCATCCTTCGCCTGATAACCATCTTCCGTGCGCCACAACCCCACCGCATCGAAGTTCTCCATCCCCAACCCAATCGGATCGATCTTGCGGTGACAGTTCGCGCACTGCGGATCCTCCTGATGCGCACGAAGACGCTCGCGTGTGTCCAAAACCTGACCGGAAAGACGCGTCAATGCCGGCACATTTGCAGGCGCGGGCGGCGGAGGCTCGTTGAGGATTTTGCGCAAGACCCACGCACCACGCTCCACCGGACTCGTCCGCTCTCCATTCCCGCCCATGAACAAAATGGCCGACATTCCCATCAACCCGCCTCGGGGCGATCCAGCCGGCAACATCACCTTCTCGAAGCCGGCGCTCTCCGGATGCGGCAATCCGTAAAACTCCGCCAGCACCGAGTTAATCATCACGTGATCCGTCTTCAAAAGTTGCGCGAGGCTTCCGTTGCGACGCACAAGTTGAAGTGCCGTTTCGTACACCTCGTCCTTCGCAGCAACCTTGGTTGCCGTATCGAAGCGCGGATACATCGCACGATTCACCTCGAAGAAATCGAGACGATCCAGATTCAGCCATTGATGGAAAAACGGTTTGATAAACCCCTCCGAACGCGGGTCATCCAACAGTCGCTCCGTCTGCGCCAGTAAGACGTCCTGCTTGGAGAGCAGCCCCTCTCCCGCCACACGGCGTAGCTCTGCGTCAGGAGGGGCACCCCACAAAAAGAAGGCGAGCCGCGTCGCCAGTTCTTCTCCCGATAGCGTCCGCGCGACCGAACCCGCATTTGGCTCCGCGAGATACAGGAACATCGGCGATGACAAAACCGTGGCCAGCGCCTCCTTCAACGCGGCCCCGTGTTTGTCACCGAGTTCGCGGCGCGCGTCGTAGATTTTGACGAGGGAATCCACGTAATCAGAAGGCGCAGGCCGCCCACGGAAAGCCTCCGCTGCAAACCGTTCCAGCGCCCCACGAATCGCCTCCTTCGGGGGTACTGGCGACTTATCATCCACCGGGATCTGCAACGCTTTGATGCCCGGTGCCTGGGCATTTCCTTTGGCGGCGTTCCGCTCGATTTCCAACCAGTCGACCCACAGGTACAGCTCAGGACCAATCCCGTTCCGCTTCACCGCCTCGGCGCGTTTGCGTCCTCCCTCCTCATTGGTGTCCCAACTGCCCTTCTCCCGTAGAAAGATGGAACGATTACCCCGCTCGACGTTGCCACGCGTGATTGTGAGCGGAAACTCCACGATTTGAGGATCATCCAACGTCCCGGTGATACGCCGGGTTGCGAGCACTTTCCCAGTGCGCGCATGAATCCCGAAGTCCAGGAACCGACGGTCCGACGGTGCGTCCGGCTTGGTCCCCGTACGAACGCGAACGGTGTACTCCCCGACCGGCCAGTCGAACGGAACGAGCACCTCGATGTAGTTAACGTTCAGTTCAGCTGGATGGCGCGTTTGGATTCCGAGGTAAGCGCCTTGATCGATGTTCGGCTGTTGGAGGTAATACTCGTGGTACTTGAGCCATCCCGCTCCGAGCGAATCGTTTGCGAGATCCGCGTCATTCTCCCCGCGCTTATCGAACCCGAACTCTCTGGGATTCGGCGCCCCCGGAATCTTCTCCCACAACCGGCGCAATAACGATTCGTTCTTCACGGTCTTGCGCAACGCCGCGACGGTCTCGGCGTTGTCCGGATTATCCAGCGCTTTCTGCACTGCTGCCACCCACTGCTTCGCCCGCTCCCGCGCATCAATTTGATACTCAACAAATTTCCGCACAACCGGCGTCGTCTTCTCCGCTTCGTAATGTAACGATTTTTGCACGCCCTCCGCCGCCATCCACTCAAACGCCTCGGTCAACGCCTCGCGGCCAAGGGACTGATACTGTTCGAACTGGTTGGCCGACATAAACAAACCGGTCGCGGCTGTATCGAACGAACCTGTTCCCGTGTCCGACGGTAGTTCGGAAACGTTGACCTCCACCCCAAGCAGTTCCCTCAACGAGTTGCGATACTCGCGACGATTCAGGCGCCGCATCAACATGCGTCCGTTTCTGTCACTGAGGCTGCGCCGCGCGGCGACCATCGCGTTTGACAGGTCGTCGAGCAGCTCGGTTTTGACTTCAGGTGGAAGCTGTTCTTTATCCTCGGGCGGCATCTCGCCTGCGTTCAGTTGGTTGAGGATTTTTTGCCAACGCTCGGCTGTCTCCAACGAGGACAGCGAGTAGGAAAGGTCGTCGAGACGGAAATGTCCCTTCTGTGTCTCCGCATCGTGACACTTAGCGCAATGCTCCTTTAGCGCCGCCGCATGTTTCGACGGAATCGCGGGCACCGGAGGTTTCTCCTCAGCCCGAAGCGGAGCCGCGAGAAGGCCGAGTGCCAGAAAAGCCGGAAAAAATCGTGTCATAGCAGGCCCCTATCGTAAGCAGCGACTGTGCGCAGAGCCCGTAGAGGTCCGACATTTTCTGACGCTCAGAAGTGTCTCCTTGTGCGCTTAGCCTGATAACGGGAATGGCACAGGCTCCCGCAAGCATTCGGACAGACTTTGCATGAAAGGTGTAGCGGAAATGGAGGGGGCGGCGCCCCAACGGGGTACCTTATGACAGCCTCGGGCAACGCCCGACGAAGAGATTAAAAACCATCTGAGCCCTGTAGGGGCGAGATACGTGGGGGCTCCCCGCAGAATCCGTCTTCGCGCTGCTGCCCTTCAGACACGGAGCCTTAATCCCTTCGTCAAGACAGTCGCGCTCAACCCATCACCCACTGTCTCAACGTGCAGCAGAAGCCAGCAGAACAATGCTCACCCACTTGCCCTTCCGTACCGTTCGATCGTGATTCAAACCTTCCGCAACATAGGCCTCTCGCACCGCATCCTCTTGGTCCCGCAGAATGCCTGATAAGATCAACTGCCCCCCGACGTTCACCGCGCACGCAATCGTGGCCGCAGCTTCAATCAAAATGCCGCTAAAAAGGTTCGCCGCAACCACATCCGCCCGCACCGGAAGCGCCTTCTTCAAAATGTCCGCCTTCAAG
>JBIIXW010000222.1:0-3181 GCA_044347165.1 Chthoniobacteraceae bacterium | reverse complement strand
CCCGAAGGCCTCACCGAACGCCAACTCATCGAACGCCACTCCAGCGACGAACGCTGCTCCGGATGCCACCGGCGCATCGACCCCATCGGCTTCGCTCTGGAAGGATTCGATCCCATCGGCGGTGCACGGAAACGCGACACGAAAACGACACTCGCGGACGGAACCGCACTCAATGGAATCGACGGACTCCGTACCTACCTCGCCGAAACTCGCCGTCATGACTTCCTCCGCCAGTTCTCCCGAAAACTGCTCGGCTACGCACTCGGCCGCAGCGTTCAACTCTCCGACAAACCCTTCCTCGATCAAATCGTGTCGACGAACACTCCGTGCATCGCAGACGTCATCGAAGAAATCGTCCTCAGTCCCCAGTTCAGAAATATCCGTGGCTCAGATCATCAAGGCGCCCAATAGCGCCGTTCCCCTTCCACTCCTATCCCAGCACCCCGCAACCCCCCTCAATCCCATGAACCAATATCCCCTCTCCCGCCGAACCTTCCTTCGTGGCGTCGGCGTCTCAATGGCACTTCCGTGGATGGAATCGCTCCAACTCTGCGCCGCATCCTCCGCCAAGCGTGGCGACTCCGAACCGCCAGTCCGTCTCGCCGTCACCTTCTCCGGCAATGGATTCCACTCCAAAGAGTGGTGGGCAAAAGGCGAGGGCTCCGGGATGGAACTCGGCAAGGTGCTCGAGCCACTCACTCCGTTCCGTGAACGACTCCTGTTCGTCCGCGGCCTTTACCACGAGCAAGCGCGCAAAGGGAACATCCACAGCTCCCAGACCGGCAACATGTTATCCGGCGCTCCCATCGCCTCAGGAGGCGATATTCGTTCGGGCACCAGCTTCGATCAAGTCCTCGCACAAACGTATGGACGCAACACCAAAGTGCCTAGCCTCGTGCTCGCCTGTGAACAGTCCAATCCCTCCGTTCACAAAAACTATTCCATGCTCTACAGCTCCCACATTTCGTGGAGCTCCCCCACAACCCCAACCCCACTAGAACTTTATCCTGCCCTTGCGTTCGATCGCTTGTTCAAAGACGAAAGCTCACCCGCAGACATCAGCGTGCTCGACGCCGTCCTATCAGACGCAACATCCATTCGCAAAACGCTCGGCAAGAACGATCAGCAAAAACTCGATGAGTACCTTGAGAGCGTTCGTGACGTGGAAAAGCGGCTTCAAAACGCAGGAAAACGCGGCGAGTTACAAGGCTGGCGGCCCACCCTCGAAAAACCTGACCGCCCCAGACCCGCTGACGGAATTCCGCAGGACATTGCGGAACACATGCGCCTTATGGTGGACGTGATGGTACTCGGATTTCAGACAGACACGACCCGCATCGCGACCCTCAAACTCAACAACGACCATAGCGCCCTCCGTTTCCCCAATCTCCCGAGCGTGCAACAAGCTGGGCACGGCATCGATTACATGATTCACCACCTTCTTTCCCACAGCGACGGAGCGGATTGGCTTAAGGTGAACCAATTCTTCATGGAGCAACTGGCCTACCTCGCCCAGCGTCTGGACGCGATTAAAGAGGGAAATAAGTCGCTGTTAGACAACACGATGATTTTACACTGCTCGAGCATGATGGCCGGAGCACGGCACGATAACGATCAACTGCCCGTCATCGTTTTGGGCGGTGGAGGTGGCCGACTCAAAGGAGGCCGCGTGCTCGACTACAAAGACAAACCGCAGCGCCAACTCTGCCGTCTCTTCCTCTCCTTGATGGACAAGATGGACGTCCACCCAAATACCTTCGGAGACGCCACCGAAATGCTCGACGAAGTGTAAGGCTGCGCATGGCAGAGAAAAATCGTGAGCGAGGCAAGTATAGGGCCCATCGGACTCATACGACCCATCCCCCCTTGGTCCCACAAACCCGCCCTCTCTACGGCTGTCCCGACTTGGCCGCCCGTTTGAGTTCACGCTGCTCACGCATCTCGCCACCCACGGGTTTTCCAGGTGGATTCGTTGTCGGTTGCGGTTCTGAGCCCGCTCTCTTCGGCCCCAGAGCAGACTGCTTCTTAAACGTGTAAATCCGCTTCATCGGACGCTCCTCGCTCTCTCGCGCCACAAGAATATCTTCGTCCACTCGCTCCAGATTTACCGAGGAGGGATCCGCATCAGCCGCCGCCTGATAGCTTTCCCGAGCCGGCTCGAACTCACCCAACTGCATCAGAATGTCCCCGCGCAACTTGTGGAATAGCGGATAAAACGGCGTGTACCCACCACGCCCTCCCTCCCCGGCCAGCGCCAAATCGATGTGATCCAACGCCTCCTTGTTCATCCCTCGATTGTAGAGATCAATCGCATCCTCGTAGTTGTCCTTCCCCGTCTCCCGCAACTGCGCCAGCAACGTTTCCAACCGCGTAATGGTCTCAGTCTGCTCAACCGTTTTCGCACGCAACTTCTTTTCGTCCCCACGAATCCGAATAAACACCATCACTGCAGAGACCTGCGCAACCAACAGGAACACCGCCACCAAAATCGCCTCCCTCCGGTGCCGCTGCAAAAATGCGCCTAAGTGCTTCACGAAACCCGCCTGCTCCGCCTTCGTCGGAAACCCATTCTGATAATCCTTCACTTCCTGCTGCAACTCCCCCACCGACCGATACCGATCTTCCAAATCCGCGCTCATCGCCTTCACCACCACCGCCGCCAACCCCTCCGGTACGCGCCCCCCAGGACAATGATCCAACTCCGGACCGTCCACTCGCATCTCGCGCCGGTTAAACTCTAAAGGCGACACGAATCTTCCCGTCTGAATCGCCAGCAACACGTCCTCCACACAGTCCCCAGAGAAGGGCTGACGCAACGTCAGGATTTCAAAAAGGATAATCCCGAGAACATAGATGTCAGACCATCCCCCTATCTTATCGACCGCGCCAGATGCCTGCTCCGGAGAAAGATACGGCGGCGTCCCCACCACATATCCATCCAACGTCTCGAAACTCTTCAACTCCCCACCCCCCGTCTTCGGCGTTCGCACCCCCGCACCAACCGCCTCCGCAATCTCCTCCCCCGTGAGCGTCGGCGCCTTATCCGCCGGCACCGGCTCCGCCGTTCGCTTCGCTAACCCCCAATCCATCAGCATCACCTCACCGAACTCCCCAATCATCACATTGCCCGGCTTCAAATCGCGATGAATCACCCCGCGCGAATGCGCGTACGCAACCGCAT
>JBIIXW010000115.1:0-10429 GCA_044347165.1 Chthoniobacteraceae bacterium | reverse complement strand
CGAGGCCGATGGAGCCGCAGAGCGTCCCCGCGAGTGTGTACGAAAGGATGCGGGATGCGTGGTATGTGGCGGGGCGGGCTTGGACGGCGCACGCGAGGGGTCCGCACATCAGCGCGCAATGGACGCCGGTGCCGATTCCTGCGAGCAACGCAGCCGAGGCAGTCTCAGCGTGCATCGGGTGGGGGATTGAGGGGAACGACGGTTGGTGCGTGTTGATTGCAGATTTTTACTGTGATGACGGTTGCAACAATCAACGCCACCCAACCACCGACAATGAGTGACCACGGAGGGAGTTTCATTTCGTTTCAGTTATTCGTTTTTGTAATGAGTTCAGTGCTTCAAGGTTCGGGCCGAGAACGGTGAGTGGCTTTCGGGCAACGATTTCGCCTTTGGATGAAGTGACGACGAGAGTCAGTCTTCGCTCGTGCTGCCAGGCTGTAAGGGGAACGGAGGAGATGAGGGTGTGCTGGATTTCGCCCCACCCGGGCACTTCTTCGTGAGAAACTCCTTGGAGGACGAAGTTTTCGGGAACATCGCCTTCGACCGAGAGCGTGAAAATCGAGGAGTCGGCGCGTTTGTTGAGGATCCGGAGTAGGAACTGGTTTCTCAGGTTCCCGTTCTCAATGAAGTAGGGCGAACCGGTCATGCGCGTGAGGCTGACGGTAGCGGACCTTAACGTGGAGATGGCGATGGATGCGGCGGTTGCGCCGACAAGGAGAAGGATGAGGTAAAGTGCGAGTCGCGGGCGCCAGAGACGGCGTGGCTTGCCCTTGAGTCCCGCGAGAGAGTCGTAGCGAATCAGGTCTGGTGGGCGCTTGAGTTTTTCCATGACACCGTTGCAGGCGTCGATACAGGCAGCGCAGCCGATGCATTCGAGTTGGAGGCCGTGGCGGATGTCGATTCCGGTTGGGCAGGCGTGAACGCATTTTTGGCAATCGACGCAATCGCCGTGAGGGTCTGCTGTTTTTGAAGCCTTGCCGCGAGGTTCGCCGCGTTGGGTGTCGTATCCGATGACGAGCGAGTGTTCGTCGGTGAGCACGCTCTGCAATCGGCCGTAGGGGCAGAGCACGATGCAGAATTGTTCGCGGAACCATGCGAAACAAAACCAGAGGATGCCGGTGGTCACTGTTACGAGGGCGAAGGCGCGGGGTGCGGCTGCCGGTCCCTTTGACATCATGCGGAACAGCTCGGGAATGGAGACGAAATACGCCAGTAACCCGTGTGCAACGAGCGCTGCAATCGTCAGCATCACGATGTTTTTGAATAGCTTTCGAAAGAGTGATGCTGGCGTTGGTGGCTTTGTGTTTCGGCGTTTCCGTTCGGGTCCATCTCCTTCCACCCAACGTTCGATGCGGCGTACGATGTCGAGAAAGACGGTGAGTGGGCATGCCCAGCCGCACCAGATACGGCCCCACAGTGCGGTGATGGTGAAAAGTCCGAAGCCAAGACCTGAAACGATGAAGAAGGCAAGCCAGAGGTCTTGAGTGAGGAACGTGAGACCGAAGAGATGGAAGCGGCGGTTTGCGAGATCGAGAAAGATGGCGGGGGCATGTCCCACGGGAATCCATGGGAGGGCGAGGTAGGTTGCGAGGAGGATGACGCCCACGATCGACCGCGCACGGTAGAAGTGGCCGTTTGCGAGTGTGGGTTGCGGCATGATGCGACGCCCGCCCGAGCCGAAAGTAGTAACGGTGTCGAGGTTTGGCGTGCCCGTCCAGTTAGCCTCCAAGTGGGTTGCAGGAATAGCCGGTTCCGGTTGCGGGGTTGACTCGCATTCGCGTGAATCCTCAGCCAGTGGGATGTTTTGCTGGGGAATGCGTTTTTGTTTGCAGGCTCCACAGCAGCGCTGGCTGGATGCGCAGTGGCCTGCCTCGTTCGGAACGCGGGTTGAATCGCACATGATGGGGTCAGGAGCCGGGCGGAGTGTGGTGAGAGAGGATGAAGGCGACGACTTCGCTAATTTTTTTCGGTCCGAGATTTGGCCCCCATGTAGGCATGCCCTTCGCCTGAACCCCTTCGGTGACGACTTTTACGAGGTTCATGGGCTGGCTGCCGTGAATCCAGATGTTGTCGCGGAGGTTGGGGCCGATCGCTCCTGTTAGCTCGGGATGATGGCAGGCTGCACAAAGGCCAGTGTAAGTTTCCTTTCCAGCTTTGACGGCGTTTGGGTCCCTGCTCATGGCCCAGAGAATGGGGTCGTCGATTTTACCGGCGAGGCGTGCTGCCTCTTGTTGGGCTTTTTCGATGGCTTTCGTGACGGCTCGTCCGTCGTGCACTTCGGGGCCGTATCGATGGAAGTACGCCCAGTAGACAACGGCGAAGACGATGCTGGTGTAGAGGAGAAAGAGCCACCAGTTGGGCATGGGGTTATCGAACTCCTGAATGCCATCAAACTGGTGCGGGCGAATGGGTTCGCTTTCGGCAGTGGCGCTTGGTGTGCGTTGCGGGCTGTCACTCATGGTTTTCCTGATCCAAGGGGAGGTTGGAGAGACGGTCGACGGTGGCGCGCGAGAGGCGGAAGGCTCGGACGGCACTGCTGACGAAGACGAGGACGAAGAGGAACCAACCGACAAGCGAGAGCGTTCTTTGCCAGTCTTCGAGAAGGATTCTACGGAACATGGTTGGGTGCCGGATTGGGGTTTAGCGCTGATGCGGTGGTGGGTTCCACCGCCGCTTGTGATGGGTCGGTGACTTTCCCGAGCCGTTGTAGATAGGCGATGAGGGCAACAATCTTTTTGTCGGGTTCGATGGGTGCCCCTTTTGAGGCAAGTTCTGTCGTGATGGTGACGGCCTCCGCTCTTGCGGCGGCAATGACGGATTCGGAGGACATTGCAGGGTAGGGAACTCCGAGCTTTCGCTGGGCGTTGATTCGCGCGGGGAGCACCTCGAACTCGGAGCGTTGTTTGAACAGCCACGGGTAGGCGGGCATGGTGGATCCTGCGGAGATTTGGCGGGGATCCAGCATGTGTTGGTAGTGCCAGTCGTGGGAATATTTGCCGCCCACACGGGCGAGATCGGGACCGGTCCTTTTGGAGCCCCACTGGAAGGGGTGGTCATAGATGCTGTCGTTAATCCGCGAGTAAGGTCCGTAGCGGAGAACATCTCCGACAAGGGTGCGAATCATTTGAGAGTGGCAGTTGTAGCAGCCCTCCATCACGTAGAGATCCCGTCCGTAAAGCTGGAGGGGGGAGTAGGGGTCTGGAAGCGCTCCTTCGGCGGTGTATTGAGATTTTGACATCATCACCGTTGGCAGAATCTGGGCGATGCCGCCGATGAGCACTGCGATGGTGGTAAGAATGGAAAATGGGAGCGCGTTCGCGAGAAGACGGTCGTACCAGTCGGCCCAGCGGTCGCCGGTAATCTCCTTATGAAGAACGGCAAGCATGAGCATGGCCAGTGTGCCCCAGAGACAGATACCGCCAGCGAGGCCGTCCAGCGTGCCCCACCCGACCGCGAAAAGAATCAGGCCGAGCGAATAGAGCACTGGCGGGTCGAAGAGCCCCCGACGGAGGGGAAGCGAGGTTCGATTGTCCTCGGGCTCCGGGGTCACGTCGGAGTACGAGTCCACAGGGGCCGCGCCGCGAATGGTTTTCCAGAGATTCACTCCCAGAAGGATGAAGCCCGTGAGATAGAGGGTGCCGCCGATGGCTCGAAGGTGCATGAGCCAGCGGGTGGAGGTTACGGCATCGAGAAAGTTGGGGTAGGCGAGGATGGATCCGGCCTCCTTGGTCGCGGAGAGCATGAGGCCCTGTGTAATCCCCGAGACCCACATCGCTGCCACGTAAAGGAGGATGCCGACCATCCCGAGCCAGAAGTGCATTTGCGCCCAAGCCGTCGAGTGGAGCTGGCGGTTCCAGAGCCTCGGCACCAGCCAGTAAAGCATTCCTGCCGTGAGGAATCCGTTCCAGCCGAGAGCCCCGGAGTGGACGTGTCCAACCGTCCAGTCCGTGTAGTGGGACAGGGCGTTCACGGACTTGATGGAAAGGAGCGGACCTTCAAAGGTGGACATTCCGTAGAAAGTCACGGCAGCCGCAAAAAACTGTAGAACGGGTTCGGTTCTCACACGGTTCCAGACGCCTCGGAGTGTGAGAAGTCCATTGAGCATGCCGCCCCACGAGGGTGCCCAGAGCATGAGGGAAAAGACCATGCCGAGGGATTGAAGCCAGGAGGGCAGGGCGGTGTTGAGGAGGTGGTGCGGGCCAGCCCAGATGTAGAGGAAGACGATGGACCAAAAATGGATGATGGAGAGTCGGTAAGAATAGACCGGACGTCCTGCTGCTTTTGGGACGAAGTAGTACATGATCCCGAGCATGGGAGTGGTCAGGAAGAAGGCCACGGCGTTGTGTCCGTACCACCATTGGACGAGGGCGTCTTGAATACCGCCGAAGACGGGATAGGCGTGGGTCCAACTCGTTGGGATCTGCAGATGATTGACGATGTAAAGGATGGCGACGGTGATGATGGTTGCGATGTAGAACCAGATGGCGACGTAGAGCGTTCGTTCGCGTCGGTTTTTCAGGGTCCAGAAAAAGTTCACTCCGAAAAGGACCCAAACGACGGCGACGGCGATATTGATGGGCCAGATGAGTTCGGCGTATTCCTTGCCGCGCGTGAGGCCCATGGGGAGCGTGATAGCCGCAGCGACGATGATGAGTTGCCAGCCCCAAAAGTTGAGGCTGCTGAGGAAGTCGCTGGCGAGGCGTGCTTTGACGAGGCGTTGGAGGGAGTAGTAAACGCCGGCGAACATCATGTTGCCGACAAAAGCGAAAATGACGGCGTTGGTATGAAGCGGTCGCAACCGACCGAAGGTGAGCCAAGCGGTGTCGGCATTTGCCTGCCAAAACGCAAGTTGTGTCGCAGCGAGAACGCCGACAGCCATTCCGATAACTCCCCAGAACAGGGTCGCAATGCAGAACTGGCGGACGACTTTGTCGTTGTAGTGGATTCTGACTTTGTCTGAGGGGAGGGTGCGATCGGAGGAGCTACTGCCGCTGTTCATGATGAGTGATTTGCCGAGTTGCCGTTTTGGCTGGGGGGAAGGGAGTCGTCGTGGAGCGGCAGGAGTGCGTCCGCCGGGTTTCCTGCGTCCTCGCGCGTTTGAATCAGGAAGAATGAGACAAAAAAGACTGCCAGCGTAAGGCTCACAAAGATGGTGATGGCGAGGGCTGACATGGATGTTTGCGAATCAGAGGGTTAGCCCGCGGCAGGCACCAACGGGCGGTGTCGTGAATGCTTTTTAAGTGTGATGGCACGGTGTGCGGTGCGGCTCTCCGTCCCTTGTCATTCGCTTCTCACCGATTGTTTTTCGTGGAATGAGCGTCCTTGCAGCCCTGCTCAGAGACGGTGGATACTAAACGGCGATGGATAGGCGTTCTTCTGCTGCCCTCAGGATTTCGCGTTCGAAGATGCTTGCTGATTATGAAGCGGCGTTTGCGGCGGCCTCTGGCCTTCCCCTGCAGTTTGAGCCGGTGGGGCGTGGGGGGGAGGTGCCATCTCGGGTGGATGCGGGGACTGGGGTGAATCCGTTCTGTGCGTTGTTGTCCAAAACGGATGCCGGATGCCGAATGTGTTTGGACGTGCGCGAACGGTTGCGCTGCGGGACCGAGGAGGAGGCCCGTACGGAAATCTGTATCGCGGGGTTGGCGGACACTGCTGTGCCGGTGGTGGTGGGCGGGGAGGTGGCGGGGTACCTGAGGACGGGGCAGGTGGCGTTGTCGCCGCTGAAGAAGGGCCATTTTACAAAAGTTGCGAACCAGTTGATGGAGTGGGGGGAGGTGACGGACTTGTCTCGAATGGAGGAGGCGTGGTTTCATTCGCGCGTGTTGACGCCGCAGCAATACGAGGCGTTTGTGCAGTTGCTGAAGGTGTTTGCCCGTCATCTAAGCCTCGTGGTTGACCAGCCGGTGGCGAGCGTGGACGCGAATGTCATTCCCGGCGATTCTCCGGTGATTCAGCGCGCGAAGGACTTGATTGAATCGAGGCAGCAGGAGGATTTGAGCGTTGGTGATGTTGCCAAAATGCTGAACATCAGCGTTTTTTACTTCTGTAAAGTTTTCCGGAAAGCAACGGGACTCACCTTTACGGAGTACCTCGCGCAGGTCCGGGTTGCGAAGGCGCGGAACCTTCTGCAAAACCCGCACGTCCGGATTTCAGAGGTGGCATTTGAAGTGGGGTTTCAATCCATCACCCATTTCAACCGGGTCTTTCGGAAGTTGACCGGAGAAAGTCCGACGGCGTTTCGAAGCCGGATTTGGGCGATGAACCCGCCGAAGCGTGCGACGGAGGCGATGGCTTGGATTTGAGCGGGGAGGTTTCGCTGTAATGCTCGTTGCAATGCACATTCCAGCTCTTCTCTCTCTTTTTCTCACTGCTGCGTTGACGACCACCGTTGGCGCTCAAAGCAACTCACTGATCACCAACGGGGATTTTGAACGGGTGCGAGATTCATCGAAGCCGGTGGATTGGGGGTTGAGCGAAAATGCGACATGGGAAGAGGAAGGAGGGAATCATTTCATGCGGCTGCGAAGTCCGCAGCCCGGTGCGAATGTCACGGTGTATCGGGCGATTCCTCTTGGCGCGGAGGTGCGGGCTGTCGAGTTGAGTTACAAGGTTCGTTTCGAGGGGGTGAAGCGTGGCGAGAAGTCGTGGTTTGATGGGCGCATCATCATGAACTTCAAAGGGGTGGCGAAGCAGGCGGTGAGTCCGTCTCCGAAGCCACCGACGTTCATTGGTAGCTCGAATGGCTGGGTGCAAAAGACGCAGCAGTTTCGCGTTCCTGAGGGGGCCTCGGTTCTTGAAATGTTGTTCACGCTGTTTGAGGCGGAAAGCGGTCAGGTTGATTTCGATGACATCATGCTGACGCCTATCGCCGTGGACGTGATTGATGCGGCGGATGCGGAAGCGGCGGCGAAGGAAGCGGCTCGGATTGCGAAGCTGCCGAAGCCGAAGCCGCAGGTTCCGGTGGCTTTGTCGGAACAACTTCCACCGACATTGCGTGTGGTTGGGAACGAGTTGCATACCTCGGACGGCAAAGCGGTGTGGCTTCAAGGGGTGGCGATTCCGAGCATGGAATGGTCGGCGGGTGGCGAAAACATCCTCAAGTCCATCGAGACTGTCCTTACGGGTTGGAAAGCGAACTGTGTGCGCCTTTGCGTGCGAGAGCACTTTTGGACTGGCAAGGGGCCCTACCAAAACGACGGCGGCATGAGGTATCGGCAACTTGTGGAAGACGCGGTGAACGCGTGCGGTGCGAAAGGCGTTTACCTGGTGCTTGATTTGCACGACTACCGTGCGCCGCAGGAGAAACATGCTCATTTCTGGAAAGATGTGGCGGCGCGGTTCAAAGATCATCCCAGCGTGATTTTTGAACTGCTGAATGAGCCGCACGATATCTCGTGGCAGGTCTGGCGGAACGGAGGTCCAGTGATGGATCAGAAAACGAGTGTTGAGGTTGCTGCGGAGAACAAGCAGGCCCTTGTGAAGTTTCAATCCGTTGGGATGCAGAAGCTGGTGGATGTGATTCGCGAAACGGGCGCGAAGAATCTCATCGTCGCTGGAGGGCTCGACTGGGGATACGACCTTGGGGGCATCCTCGAAGGCTTTGCGTTGGATGACCGTGGGGGGAACGGCGTTATGTATTCGAGTCACGTCTACCCGTGGAAAAGTGACTGGCAGGGCAAGTTCCTCGAGGTGGCGGCCAAGTATCCTGTTTTTATTGGCGAGGTGGGCGCGGACACGCAGCGGATGGATTTCATTCCAGCGGAGCGTCAGGAAGATCCGGCGACGTGGGTGCCTGATATGCTGGGAGTCATCCAGAAGTATCGTCTGCACTGGACGGCTTGGTGCTTTCATCCAAAGGCCACGCCACGGGTCCTATTGGACTGGGATTACACTCCGACGCCCTTTTGGGGAGTACATGTGAAAAACGCGTTGGAGGGAAAGCGTTTTGATGTCGTGAGGGTGCGGTGAGTGTTGGGGAAAGGGCGGTTCTCGAACGAGAACCCTTCCGAGTTGGGGTGCGGAGCGACTCGACAGATCGCCTTGGCAGATTTATTTTTTGCTACATGAAAGTCGCTCGGAAATCGCCTGAAAATCGTCAAACAATCACTCTGACGAAGTGGGCATTCGAGACTCTGGACATGCTGCGGGGCGAAGTTCCCAAATCAGTCTTTGTGCAAGAGCTGTTGGATCAAGAGAGGTTGCGCCGTGAGCGGGAGGCTTTTTATCGGGATGCGGTCGCTGCCTACACTCCAGCGGTATGTGAGGAAACGTTGGAGCTGAATGCAGCGACGCCCTTCGTGACCGAATGAATCTTCCGCTCTACTCCTCTACGACGGATTTATCGCGACCAAACGTGGTTGGATTGCAGCACCCGGGTCTGATTGGTTTGCCAACCCAGTTGGTTTGCCCCGTAAGAGAAAACTTGGCACTCACCCCGTTGCGTGCGCGGGTGAGGTGGGGTGGGCTTGATTGGATTGTGGCTTGCGACCTTGCTCGACCCATTAACTCAATGGCCTTGAGACGAGTGGGCGAGCTGGGGGTGACCGATTCTGAAAGAATCCTCAAGACTTTCAGAATGCTGCTCGCGCAGTAGCAGCAACTGAGCGGGGTTCCTGCGCCATCTCACTCGTTAACTGCTTGGTACGGCGACGTGGGGCTATTGGCGGCTGGTGAGGTATTTGAGGAGTTCGAAGGCCTTTTTCTCGGGGAGGGCTTCGAGGAGGCCGGCGGGCATCAGGGATTGGGGTGAGCGTTCGTGTTTGGCGATATCGGACTTCGGCACGACGACGGGTTGGGCCGTGGTGCGAAGGGTTACGGCGGTGGCAGACTCTTGATCGAGAAGTCCAGAGACCACAGCGCCATCTTTTCGGGTGATGATCTGGAGCTGGAAGTTCTCACCAATCACTGCGTTGGGATCGACGATGTTTTCGAGGAAGTAGTCCAGCCCGTGTCGCCAGGAGCCAGCGAGGTCAGGGCCGAGGTTTCCACCCTGTCCGTTCATGGCGTGGCAAACGCCGCAGAGTTGCTTGAACGTCTCTGCGCCCGCCTTCGCGTCGTAGGCCCAGAGTGGTGCAGCGGTGTATCCTTTTTTGAGACGGGCGATGGTGTCTTTGGCTGCCGCGGATGACTCGTTCACTTTTCCCCACGACTCGTCGAGGAGGCGGTTGATACCGTCGTTTTTGAGGTTTCGCATCTGCCTGACGTGGAGGGCGGAAACGTGGTTGCGACTGAATCGGCCCCCTTTCATCGCGTTCAAAAGCGGCGTTGCCAGTTCATGGCGACTGGTCAGCGCGTTAAGAGCGGCGCTTTGGTCTTCCGGTTTGAGTGCGGCAAAGATTGCGATGATCGATTCAGCAACAGTCGGGTCATTGGAGCGTCCAAGCATGGGAATGACCGCACTGCGGAGAAGTTCGTTGTCGAGTAATCCCGCAAAGACCGGAAGAGAAGCCGGGTCGTTGGCACGCTTGAGTTGATCGAAAGCGAACTGACGCCGTTCGGCCGATTGCGATTTATCGGCAAGCATTGTCCGCAGTTTTTTTAGCACGGCCTGATCTCCGAACAGTGCGGAGAGACTGTCCGCCACGTTCGTGAGCGCGGGGTCAGGGGTCGAAGTGATGCGATCACGTGCTGCAATCCAGCCTTTGGGTGGGGGACAAGCGGCGTCGTCTTTCAGCGCGAACGCCATGATTCGGAGCGACTTTGAAACTGTCGCAACGTCTTGTTTTTCGAGCGATTCGAGCAGGAGTTCACGCCCTTGGGGACTGCGCGAGGCAAACCATCGGATGGAGTCCGCAAGCGAGGGAAGCGGTGTCGTGTTCGCGAGCTTCACCGCGCGGGACATGTTCGCAGATGCGAGGCGACCGATTCCGCACCAAATCATCTTCGGCAAAAACCGGTCTCCCGCGTCTTCGCCATGTGCGGCCAATGCCGTTCCGACTTCCCAGGCAGTTTCCGAGTCGAGTTGCGGCATAGCGGACGCAAGGGCGAGTCGTACAAGTGGCGAGGAGTCGTCTTTCGCAAGGCGGGTCAGCGTCGTGGATGGAATGCTTGCGTTCCCGACCCGTTCCGTTGCGAGTTGGATGGCCCAAGCACGGATGATTTCGTCCGAGTGGGTTGCGAGTTTTGCGAGACGCGTGGTGTCGAGATTCTGCGTGGCGTGTAGCGTCCAAATGGCACGGAGTGCTTGGTCACGGTTGCTGCTCGACGAGAGCGATTGGAGAAAAACGACGGCTTCGGAAGCTATCGGTTTTTTGCTGCTGCGGTGTTGGAGAAGGTTCCTTGCCTGACGAGAGAACCAGTCGTGTTTGTGGGTGTGCAGTTCGGCAAGCTCGACATCTGAACTTGCCGCAAGATTAACCGCAGTCGGCTTGTACGTTTGCGCCCATGAAACGCGATAGACGCGTCCATTTGTGCGGTCCCACTTTTCATC
>JBIIXW010000221.1:0-3210 GCA_044347165.1 Chthoniobacteraceae bacterium | reverse complement strand
CACAACCAATCCCTTTCGCATAAGCCCGCCCTCCAGGCGCACATAAAAGTGGCCTCCATCCAGCCCGAACAAAACCCGTCGCAACACCCTGTCTCCTCTATACATCGATCCCTGCTCTAACCCCGCCCGATACTCACCAGCCCCAACCCATCCCAACACCCCCAACCCTCCCCTCAACTCCGGAGAAATCTGCCGCCGCGGCTGCTGGTAAGGAACCCCTGAAACCATCCGAGAAATCGGACGAAACAAAACCTCCGGCGGCTCATCCCCGCAAATCCGATACACATTCTGCAAATGTCTCCGAAACAACTCGTCGAATAAGGCATCGTTCTCCGTCGAAAAATCAGGCCCATACCACCAAAACCAATCGCTCCCCTCCGCCGCATAAATCTCCTCCAACGCAGCCTCCGCAACGCTCGCAGGCAACTCCCCTCGGCGGTCTTCAAAATATTGACGCACCTCACCCAGTCGATTCCAGGCCGTGTTCTCCTCTTCCTCGCCAATCCAGATATCGAAGTTTGAGCAAATCCACGACCCACTGTGCAAACGACTCAGCGTTCTCCTCGGAGGACACCGATGAAAATATTCTTCAGCCGTCACACTCTCTAAGGCCCCAGAGCGCTCTTTCACTCCTCGATACAAACACTCCAAAAACGCTTCGCCCCCGTCCCCAAACGTCTCCCACGCATTTTCTCCGTCTAAAATCAAAGGCACCACCGCATCGCTCTCGGTAACGCGCGCAATCTCCCCAAGGTGATGCAGGAGATGCCCCGCCCCAGCCTCCGGCGTATTCCGCGCCGCAGAAAACCCGATGAAGTCCGACAACGGCTTCTCCCGAAACAACGCGTTCACCGTCGCCCCGCTACTGTCAATCCGCCAACCGCGAAACAGATCCTCACGACAAACATCCAAACCCTCAGCACGCAGGGAGTTAAACAGATTCTCCTCATCCGTGCATAAGTACTCAATCCCCGCATCCTTCACCAAGGGAATCACTTCCGGCGAAACCGATCCCTCGCTCGGCCACAACCCCCTCGGCTTCCGCCCAAACACCTCCTCATGCTGACGCACCGCTAATTCCAAATGCGCCCGAGCATCGCCCGGCCATGCAAATCGACGCGGCATCGACCGCCCCGGCATCGCGCGCAACGCCGAGTCGGAATCACACACCAACGGCATAATCGGATGATAAAACGGCGTCGTCGTAATCTCCGCTAAACCCGCCGTTTCCAGCCCCGCATACATCGGTAAAACCCGTCGCAGAATGTCCTCGTGCACCCTAATCACCTGCAACTTTTCCTCCTCCGTGAACCCTGCACCCTTACGCCGCAACTCCCCCAGCTCCGGATACATCCGAAAAGCCGTAAATCCGCACCAAGCCAAGTTAAACCAGACCTGTAAATCTAACATGTCCTGCACCCCAAACCGCTGAACCACCCCTCGCGCCCCCTCTGCCGGCAACCGCTCCCCACGCCTGCCAAAAAGCTCCGCATACCGCGGATACGGCATCAGTAGGTTGCCGATATGGATCTTAAAAAAGTTCTCCAAAATCTGCGCTTTCTCCAGCTCCCCCAGCGCCGCAGCAGGCATCCGCGTCCACTCTAACCACAAATCCTTCACCGATCCCGATACTAACTCTCGAATCTGCTTCACCAACACCGGCGTCATGTTGAAGTTCAGTCGAATGTCAGGATGCCGCGCCGCCATCGCTGCCATATCAAGATACCCCTTCACCGCATGAAGCCTCACCCAAGGCATCTGAGCCACTCGTGACACGGGGTCCACGTAGTAAGGCTGGTGCATGTGCCACAGAAAAACGACGTGCGCCATCACCAACCCTTATTCCCACAAGCCGCCCCCCGCAAGCCACTCCCTCTCTCATCCATCACACTGCGCCCGCTGCCTGCCCGCGACTAACCAAATCAAGCCGCCCACCAAGACCGCGCAACCAACCAGCCCCATCCCCGTCTGTAACCCCCATCGATCAGCAATCCCGCCAATCAACGCCGGCGAAATCGCGTCCCCAAACGCGTGGATAAATAGAATGTTCCAAGCAAACGCCGACGCACGGTCACGGTCCGGAACAGTCTCCGCCAACGCCGCATTCGCCGGTCCGCTGTGCACGAACACAAGAAACACTGCAACCGCCAACGTCACCCACTGCCACTCCCACCCCGCCCAAACGGCTAAACCAACCAACGGCCCCGCAAACACCGTAGCCCACCCCGCCACCGCATAGAGTCCGTCCACCCGAACCCGTCGCCAACGATCAGCCGCCCACCCCCCAAACACGGTCGCGCCAATCCCCCCAAAAACCATCATCACGCCGAAAATCAGGTTAATCCGCTCCAACCCAACCCCAGCCCCCGCCAATGCCGACTTCTGCATCAAGAATGTCGGCATCCACACCGACAACCCTCCCAAGGCAAAGGTAACGGCCGTCATCGCCAAAGTGTTCAGCAAATACAATCGGTTCCGGATCAGACCGATCCATGCCGATCCAGAATGCTCGGCCTCCCCATCGCTCATGACCGACTTCCCCACGGACCAGCACCACACCCCAAGCAACAAGCCCGGAACCCCCATCGCCCAAAACGCCTCACGCCAACCAAACGCAGACCCCATAACCCCTCCCAATGCGTACCCCAGCGCGCTACCGACCGGAATCGCCAGGTAGAAAAATGACATCACCCGCCCACGACGAGATTCATCCACGCCACCCGCAATCATCGCCGGCGCCAACGGTCCAAAAGCAGCCTCACCCACACCAACCCCAACCCGAGCCAGCACCAACGAAGCGTAATCAGGCGCCCAACCAGTCAGCGCCGTGCAACCACTCCAAACGACCGCACCAATAGCCATCAAGCGCCACGGCGAATAGACCCGTGCGAGCCTCCCAAACACCGGCGCAGTCAACATGTACGACACCAAAAAGGCCGTCTGCAGTAATCCCAACTTCAACCCCGCATCACCGTGCCCCGCAAAATACGTCTCACGGACCATGGGCAACACCGCCGAAAGGACCGATCTGTCGGCATAGTTCACCAAGTTCAACATCAGCAAGATGCCGAAGCCGCTCGGAAAAAATCGGGGACTTTCCTCCTCCATCACTGCCGACGATGCATCACGTCTTCAACCCCGTCGAGAGAGACTCCCCCCAACCATGGCACCTCGGCTACCGCGCTTGCCCTGAGCCAATCTCCACCTGCT
>JBIIXW010000220.1:0-3220 GCA_044347165.1 Chthoniobacteraceae bacterium | reverse complement strand
TTGAATACCGACCCTTTGCGCGGAAGCAAAAGCTTGCTGACCTTGTTGTCCACCGATACCTCAGCGCCGAAGCCGGTGATCGCGCCATTTTCTTGCGGTTCTCCAAATGCGACGACAGCAGAGGACGTCGCTGGCTCGCCAAAAAGGTTAGTCCGATTGCCCTCCTCATCGGCGGAAGGAAGCAACGCTTTGCCAAGGACCTGCGTCACCTCCAAGCCAGCCCATGCGGCGGGTTGATCGACCTCCTCGGAGAGAATGGGGCGCCCAGTGACTTTTTCCGATGACGCATCCACTTCGTACTGAATCTCGGCGAACAGCGGCCGAGATCCTGCACGGGTGTTCACGACAAAGAGTCCGCGCTCGTCCGCTTCTGATGCGAGCATCTTGCTGGTATAGCTAAACTTCTGTCCATCCGGAGCAACTCCGGCAAACATCGCCGTCACCGGACCGGATTGCGTGCTGACCGATGACTTTACGCTGGCTTGGTACGTCCCATAGCCGGTGAAACCCAAGAGTTTCGAGGATTCAGCGAGCGTTTTCTCCAACTCTTTCGCTGATGAGATGGCGGCTAGGTAGCCCTGAATGCGAACCTCTGCGTCCGTTTGCTCGGCAAGAGCGGTACGGACAACCTCCTCCTGCGCAGCGATTTGACTCTCCGCATCGTCAAGGGTCTGAAAGTCCTCCCCGAGCTTGTCCTGCTCGTTGAGAATCGTGATTTCTGCATTCCCCACAGCAACAGCCCCTTTGCTCAGGTCGGCGGCAAACCGTAGCACCTCGACCAAAACGGCTCTCATCTGTTGAAGGTCATCGGAAAGCCAAGCAACAGGAAAAGGCAACCCTTCGAGAGCCGACTGAAAGTTGTCATCGTCCGCATCGAGGACATCACCCAAAAGATCCGGAAGATCATTCAAAACTGCAATTTGCTCCAAATCACCCGACTCAGCTGCAGGTCTCAAAAACTGCTCAATAATCCCATCATACAAAGTCTCGGCTTGTTCGCGGGCCTCACTCGGACCCAACCCTTCCGAAAGCGTCAGAAGTTTTTTGGTCAAAGACTCCAATGCATCACTCAGCGTTTCATCGACCGAGTCCACTGCCGCATCGCGTTTGGCGCGCGCCGCGAGAAGATTCTTTGAAGCTTTCAGGATCGGCTCAAACGAGTCTTTCAAAGACTCCAAATCCTTCTTGGATGTGTCATACACTTCCTTCGCCGCGCTCAAGCGGTCCTTGGCATCTACCAACCCGGCCTCGAGGTTTTCTCTGGCGGACGACACCGCAGAAATCCTCTCGGGTAATCCCTCGAGATTGACATTCGCTTTAAACGCACCCGCAAAAGCATCCTCCACAACAACTGGGAGACCCGTCTGGCCGTCGTTGATCTGAGCCGCATGGCGAGCCTCAAACTCGCCAAAGTCCCCGAAAGAAAGGGTCAATGAATCCGTTGCGCTGGATTCGCCCGTGTCACTCCCCTCCGGAACATACCGCAACAAAAAGGGCGGCAGGCTGACCCCTTTGACACTCTTCACAACGGCTTCGAACGGCCCTGGAAAGCCTTCCTCATCCACCGTCGCAGAAAAAGTTCCCGCCAGCGATTGACTCACTCCGCCAACCACCACTCTTCCTGTATACTTCGGTGATTCCGAAGTGCGACTCGCCACGTTGACAATAACCGATACCGGCAACGAAATCAGCGTATCATCGTTCCGCAAAGCCACCTTGGCCTCAAAGTCCCCTAGAATGGCACCCGCAAACACCGAGGCGCCAGCACACAACTGCACAACAATCGCTAACGCCAGTAACCTAATTTTTGTTGTTTGATGCTTCATACTTTTTTTTGTCGAAAACCTCACTTTGAAGACGGTTTGGCTCAAGTCGCGTTTCGCAGACGATTGGTGGTCCTCGCCGTGTCGACCCAGTGCCTCAGCATTGGGCGCGCCGAATCACGTAAAACCTACGGCGAAGGATGCCTCACCCGCACCGAGCCTTCCTCCAGCGACGCCCAAAAAATCCGCCCGCGCTCATCCCCAAAACACACCCCACCGCCCAACGCCCGCACGCGAGTCGGCAAAGTGTCCAAAGCCTCCGACGCACCAAGCGCCTCCCCCCCAGCGCCCCAAAAGCGTACCCTTCGATCACGACCTACCGTCGCAAACGTTCCCTCCGCAAGCCACGCCACCGCCAAAACCCCGTTGCGCTCCCGTGAACCCACCCGCGTCGAGTGCCCCCCACTCACGGTGACCGCAGGCCATCCATCCTTCGCATCCCACACAATCAACGAGCCATCCTCACTCGCACTCGCCAACAAACGCCCGTCAGAACGCCATTCCAATCCGTGAATCGCATCCTTGTGCTCCGATAAACTCAAGGCCACCGCACCCGTGCGCGCCTCCCACAAATGCACTCCTCCCGCACGGTCACCCGTCGCCAGAACAGCCCCGTCCGGACTAAACGCGACCGCCGTGATCCAATCCGTATGTTTCCGGATTCGATACATCTCCTTCCCCGTCGCCACTTCGTACACCTTCACCACTCGGCCACTCCCCCCAAGCGCCACCAACCGCCCGTCCGCACTCAAATCTGCGGCCAACACCGCATCCGTCTCATCCCCCACTTCCGCCAAACGCTGACCCGTGCGTACGTCATAAATCACCACACGGCCACTCTTCACCGGACTACCCCCTGCCGCCAGCAACTGCGCACCATCCGGACTAAACCGTAAAACAAAGGGAATACCCTCACCAAAAGCCAAGTGGCCCAACCACTCGCCTCGCTCGCCCCCCCGAAAATACACAGCATCTCTGCCAGCCACCGCGAGCAAGGGCGCCCGCGGACTTGCGGCCAGAGCCGTCACCGGGTGGGCACGCTCGACGTTGGGTCCCTTCGGCAAACCCTCGGGCATGACTGGAGTTCCTGACTTCATGACAACCGAGGGCACGGGCAGCGGTACCACCGATCGAATCGGACTCCCATCCCGCTCCGGCGCCCCCCTCGCAATCCACCCACGAATCGCCTCGATTTCCTCCACGGGAATTTTCTCTGATTTCGGCGGCATCTTTTCCACACCCTCCGCATGCATGATGGATTGAAAGAGCGGACTCGAGTTCGGCTTGCCAGGAATAATCGCCGCACCACCAGAACCCCCTTTCATCGCCGTCGCATACTGCTGGAGATTCAAATCCGACTTCTGCTCGTCATCACTGTGACACTTTAAACACCGCGC
>JBIIXW010000219.1:0-3223 GCA_044347165.1 Chthoniobacteraceae bacterium | reverse complement strand
GGGCGGGTGGGTTGGGGCGGGGGAAGAGGCGGACTGGGTGTCCGCGGTCCCAGGGGGAAGAGGCGGACTGAAAAGTCCGCCCTCCGGGGCTTTGTGCGGTTTGCCGCAGCTTCCCCGAACCCGAGTTGATTCCTACTTGTGGGGGCGAAGGGCGGGGGTTACGACAAGCGCGAGTGGGGCTTCCGTTTGGCAAGAGATAGAAGCGTGGTGGTCATGCTTCGGCGGCTTTGAGCAGTTGGGCGGCGGCGTCCACCATGTCCTGTCGAAGCGTGGTACGTAGGAAGCGCGAGTCTTGGGATTCGCTCGACTGGGGTTGCCCGAGCACGAAGTGGCTGGCCTTTACTGGGCCGGGGGAAGTTTCCGTTTGGAAGTGCTCCCTCAAGGTACGCAGAGCATCGGTGCAGGCCGGATTGCCCGCCCGCACTTCCTCTGCAAAGGCGGCTGCGGCGGCAGCGCTACCGCCGTCGTAGTGGCGCAGGGTGTAGAGGATGTCGAAGGCGTCTTTGGGCTGCTGACGGGCGCAGAAAGCGCGGAGTTTAAGCGCAAGGAAGGGGCCCACTTCGCAGACGCGGGCGATGAGTTTCTGGTCGGCTCCATGGAGGTCCACGCCCGTTACTTCGATGGATCGGGCTGTGGCCAGTGCGCGGTTCACGCCGGGCATGATGCTGGCGGTGATGTCCTCGACCTGTGCCGTGCCACTGGTGCGTGGTGGGTGCTCGACAAGGAAGTCCACGTAGATTGGGAAACTGCCGACGGTCTTTTCCAGTCGCCCAGCGTGCTTTTTACTTTTTTGGAAGCCTTGACCCGCGAGTTCCCAAAAGAGGATTCCGTATTGTCCAGAGTCAGCGGCCAGAGCGATGCCGAGATCGACATCGAGGGTGGCTGGACGCGGCAGGCCGCGTCGTTGGGTGAGGTCACCACAAAGGTATTTGGGCACAAGGCCGCCGATGAGCACGAGATGGTGAGCCCACGAGCCGAGTGTGGACCATCGCGTTAGGAAAGCCCTCTCAGCCACAGCCGTCTGATGCGGATGGTATTCGCTGTAGGTCTCGTATTTCACGGGCGACAGAAACCCTCCCATGCCTCAAGGGCGGCGCCGGCCTCGGGTCCACGAAGCCCGGTGCGTTTGAGGTCGAGGTAGATTTGTGCATCGGTGACGAGCGTGAGACCGCTGCACGTTTGGGTTTCGGCGAGGATGCCCTCGTCATCCGGCACGTGCAGCCAGAGATTCCCTCCTTCGGTAACAGGGCGCAGTCCAAGCTCCTTCCGTGAGGTCGCGTCAGGGAAGCGTCCGACATAAGCGGAGCAAACTACGGGCTCGGTGTAGGGATGCCGCGCCCAGGCGGCGGTCCATTGCGTGAACGCTAGCGGCACCGTTTCTGCGCTAGCCCATTGCTGGAGACGCTGTTGCAGTTCTTGCATCGGACCGAAGAAGCCGGCGTAAGTCGCTGTGCGATTGCGTTTAGCGAAGTTGTCTGAATCCCCCCACGTATTGAGCAACCCTTGCCAGTCGCGCAGCCGAAACTCGCGGGCGCTCGTCTTTTCCAGAAATCCTTGGTTGATGAGATGCTGCACGATGCGCGAGACAAGGCCGGAACTGGCCTTGCAGCGTGGAACGATCTCGCCCTGTGTCCAGCTGCGCTCGCGATCCGTGAGCAAGCAGCGAATGATGCGGGCGCTTTTGCCAACGAAGATATTTCTCGGCTCCAGGTCGTAGCTGAACGACCGGCCTGACAGCGGACCGCGATCCACCAGCATCCCAGGAGCGCGAAGCCAACAGCGACCATTGAGGTCAATCGCAGCAATGCCGCGCTCCTTGCAAGCAGTCGCGATTCTCGAGGATAACTCCGGTGTCACGATGAGTGGACGCGGAGATGCGGGGGACGCTTTGAGGTTTTCCAGCCAAGGGAGGCTGGGCTTCAGCGCGAAGACGGGACGAAAGGCGTGCCGCAGACTGTCGAGCTCCACTTCGACAAGATCGAGTCCCTGTTGAACGGTGTTCGGCGGCAGGTGCCAGTGAATGTCGGGGTCCTCGGGCAGGAACTCTCGGAAGTGGAAGGACAGCTCGCTTTCGTGACGGATGATGGTTGCTTTACTGAAAGTTCGCGTTTTCACTGACTGATGAAGATGGCTGGTTTCAGTAGAAATACGAGCGAATTGTTACTGGAAAAGCATGTTTTTACTGCGCGGTGCGAATGCGGAATTCCGATGAAATGATTTGGGTGTGGGAATGGATGTCAACGGGTATGAGCCGAGGAATCCGAGGGACTGTCGGCGGGGTGATTGTCCTCCCCACTCCGACGGAGTGCCCAACATTAGCCCAGAGCAACGCCCAAGCGTGGCACGGGGGGCTCTGATGGCGCTTATGGAGGATGCTCGTTGAGCGGTCTGGAAATGTGTGAGGCAAAGGTCCGATTGCAGATTCTGCCGATTGGCGAGGGAATCGGGCAGCCTCGGCAGGGCTGACGGGCTTGTAATGTGCTTGGGGGAGGGGTTATGGCGGAGAATGAGCAGAGTGGGTTTCATGAGGGGGTGACGATACCGGTGAAGCCGATTGGGGCGGGTTCATCGATTCATACGGATGTGACGGTGGTGATGCCGAGGCCGGAGGGGGCGACGGGGGCGAGCGGGACGCTTTTGCAGGCGGCGGTGCAGGCTCGATCTGATGCGCCAACGGGCGGGCTTTGGGCTCGGGTGGACTCGGGGTATCACATGGTGAAGGCCATCGCAAAAGGGGGGATGGGGGAGATTCATTTGGCCACGGATGGTTCGCTGAAGAGGGAGGTTGCGGTGAAGGTGAGCACGGTGAGCGAGGGGTCGGAGGACCCGCGCTTTCGGAAGGAGGCGGAGGTGTTGGCGAATCTGGCGCATCCGAACACTGTGCCGATCCATACGATGGGGGTGGATTCGGCGGGGAGGCCGTTTTATTCAATGAAGTTGGTGAAGGGGCGGACGTTGCAGTCGGTGTTGAATGCGGTTCGCGAAGGGGAGGATGCGGCGGTGGCGGAGTTTACGCGGGCGAAGTTGCTGATGGTGTTTCGGAAGGTGTGCGATGCGATGGCGTTTGCGCATTCGAAGGGGGTGCTGCATCGGGATTTGAAGCCGGAGAATGTGATGGTTGGGGAGTACGGGGAGGTGCTCGTGATGGATTGGGGGTTAGCGAAGGTGATTGGGGTGGAGGAACCTGTGCAGGCGGGAGTGACGACACGGACGGTGAGTGGGG
>JBIIXW010000218.1:0-3238 GCA_044347165.1 Chthoniobacteraceae bacterium | reverse complement strand
GATGAGTTTCGGCGTGCGCTGGCGCGTTTGGAGGGGATTCAGGAGCGGATTCGTGTGGGCAAGTTGAGTGGAGCGGTGGGGACACATGCGCATCTTGATCCGAAGGTGGAGCAGATGGTGTGTGACCGTCTTGGGTTGAAGGCGGCGACCTTGAGCACGCAGGTGGTGCAGCGAGATCGGCATGCGGAGTACCAGATGACGTTGGCGTTGATTGCGTCGAGTGTTGACCGATGGGCGACGGAGTTTCGTCATTTGCAGCGCACGGAAGTGCTTGAGGTGGAGGAGTATTTTAGTGCGGGTCAAAAGGGGTCTTCGGCGATGCCACACAAGCGGAATCCGATTACGGGCGAGAAGTTGAGCGGCCTTGCGCGAGTGATTCGTGGGAATGCGGTGGCAGCGATGGAGAACGTGGCTCTGTGGCATGAGCGCGACATTTCGCACTCCTCGGTGGAGCGCATTATCATGCCGGACTCGAGCATTTTGCTGAACTACATGTTGGTGACGTTGAAAAAGTTGGTGGACCGGCTTCTGGTTTATCCAGCGAACATGCAGCGCAACATGGAGTTAACGAAGGGGCTGTATTTCAGTCAGAGCGTCTTGTTGGAGCTTACCCGCAAGGGGTTGGAGCGGAAGACGGCCTACGAGGCGGTGCAACGTGCGGCGATGCGGACGTGGCAGGGGGACGTTTCGCTTCAGGCAAATCTGGAGGCCGAGCCCGAGGTTCGTTCGGTGTTGAGTGTGGAAGAGATTGGAACGTTGTGTTCGCTGGAGGTTCACTTCCGGCATGTGGACGACACCTTCAAGCGGCTCGGCCTCGCCTAGTAGGACGCAAGCGACGAGGAGCTTCGGCGGCGTTTCGCAAAGTGGATTTGCGGCGCCGTCGGGGTGCGGTGAGCGAGGAGGGAGAAAGGGCGGAGAAGGTGGCGGACTGGGATGTTCGCCATGGTCACGCGAGAATCTCTTGAACGACGCGAGCCTCTTTGTTGTCCGTGAGTGAGAGGGGGGTGTTGTTGCGGACGTAGTTGAGCTTCGTGTGATCGAAGCCGAAGAGGTGAAGCAGAGTGGCGTGGTAGTCGTGATGGCTGACGGTGTCCTTTATGGCTTTGTGTCCGAACTCGTCAGTCTCACCGTAAACGTGACCGGCTTTGAACCCGCCTCCGGCGACCCACATTCCGAAGCCGTAGGTGTTGTGGTCTCGACCGACCACGTCTCGACTTCCGTCATGTTCGATGACAGGAAGGCGCCCCATTTCGCCGCCCCAGTGGACGATGGTGGAATCGAGGAGGCCGCGCGATTTGAGGTCGATGACGAGAGCGGCGGATCCACGGTCGACGTATTTACAGGCGGCGGGGAGTCCGGAGATGATGGATTTGTGGTGGTCCCAGGTTTGGTTTGCGGTGAAGAGTTGAACGAATCGAACCCCGCGTTCGATGAGGCGTCGTGCGAGAAGGCAGCGTGTCCCAAACTCGGCAGTGGCAGGGTCGTCGAGTCCGTACAGCCGCTTGGTTGCCTCCGACTCGGAGCTGATGTCTAGAGCCTCTTTAGCTGCGGTTTGCAGGCGCGCGGCGAGCGCATAACTTTGAATCCTCGCGTCGAGGTCTGATTCGCCCGCGTGGGCTTGGGCGTGGGCGCGGTTGAGATTTTCGAGGTAGGAAAGGTAGTTTTGTTGTGGGACCCCGCGGAGATGCGGAGCGGGGTCGAGATTGGGGATGCGAGGCTCTTGCGAACGGACGGCGGTGCCTTGATAGACGGAGGGTAGCCACCCCTGGGTCCAGTTGCTCACGCCGAGGACGGGGAGTCCGCGCGGATCTGTGAGGGCGACGTACGCGGGCAACTCTTGCGTTTCGGAGCCGAGTCCGTAGGCGAGCCAACTCCCGAGAGTGGGACGTCCCGACAGAATGCCTCCGGTCTGAAGCGCGTAGATGCTTTGACCGTGGTTGCTGACTCCGGTCTGCATGCCTCGAAGGAGTGTGACGTCGTCAACAATCTGCGCGAAGTGGGGCAGGAGTTCGCTTACCTCGATGCCGGATTGCCCGTGTTTCCGAAATGCCCACGGGCTGGCGAGCAGCTTGAAACTTGCGTTGGCAGCATCATCGAACTTGAAGTCGGCTTCGAGCTTTTGTCCGTCCCGCCGAGCCAGTTCCGGTTTTGGGTCGAAGAGATCCACGTGGCTGGGTCCGCCCTGCATGAACAGGGAAATCATGGCTTTGGCGCGAGGCTGGGCGGGCGGAAGTTTTGGAAGAACGGTGTGACTTATTTTGGCAGCGTCGACGGGCTTTGCGATGAGGCCGTCTTTGCGGAGGAGGTCGAGGAGGGCGATTGAGCCGAGGCCGAGCGCGCCGCGACTGAGGACGTGTCGTCGGGTGAGGCAGGGAGAATCGTTGCGGCGCATATTAGTCAATGTAGAGGAACGCGTTGGAACTCAGAAGCGCCTGACAAAGCGTGGCGAGTGCACGGTCTTCGGGGGTTGCGGGGACCGTGACGGAGCGTGTGGGTTGGGCGGATTTCGCTTCCGGTTGCGTGGGTGTTGAGAGAGCCGCGGATTGGTCTTTCAAGAAGCGGACAGACTCCGCGACGTCATCGGGCGTTGCGTCTTTGCCGAGAACGGAACGCCAAGCGTTTTTGGAGCGTGCGGCGGGATCAGATCCTGATTCTCGGCCGATTTTTGTGGCGAGGATGACGGATTGGTTGAGCACGAAGTCGTTGTTCATGAGAGACAACGATTGAGGGGCAACGGTGGAGGCGGAGCGCGCTTCGCAGTTTGGTTCCATGCGCGGCAGGTCGAAGGTCTCGAGCAAGCCGACGGGTCGGGATCGGCGTGATTGCAGATAGATGCTGCGCCGGAATTCTTCGCCGTTGAGTGGGACGACCTTGCCAGTTGGACGTCCTGCGGTGTCGGTGGTGTCGACGCCAACAACGATTTGTCCGTCGACGTCAATCATCACAGGGACGGGTGCGCCGAACATTTTTGGGTTTAGATTGCCTGCGGCATGGAGGATGGCGTCGCGGAGGGTTTCGGCGTCAATCCGTCGGAGGTTTTGACGTGAGAGGAGGCGATTTTCTGGATCAGCGGAATCGGTTTCTGGGCGGTGTTGCGTGGTTTGTTTGTAGGTCGCGGAGTTGAGGATGAGGCGATGGAGGTGTTTTACACTCCATTGATTGCGGGAGAGTTCTGTGGCGAGCCAATCGAGGAGTTCGGGGTGTGAGGGTCGGTCGCCGTGTTTTCCGAAATCGCTGG
>JBIIXW010000217.1:0-3239 GCA_044347165.1 Chthoniobacteraceae bacterium | reverse complement strand
TGTCTTGTTGAGCAGGATAAAATCCGCCATCGCAATCTGCTCCCGCGCCGTCTCGGTCTCCTCCAACTGCTTCCGAATCTGCTCCACATCCACCACCGTGATGATCGAGTCCAACCGCGCAACCTGTTGCATCTCGGGAATATTGAAAAACGTCTGCGCAATCGGCCCCGGATCCGCAATACCCGTCGTCTCCACCAACACGTAATCAAAGCCCCCCTTCTTCGCCAAGTTACGAATCCCCTTCACCAAATCCTTCCGCACCGTGCAGCAAACGCACCCGTTGCTCATCTCCACAATCTCCTCCTGCTGCCGCTCCACCAACTGCCCGTCCACCCCAATCTTCCCCACCTCGTTGATGATCACCCCGAACTTATATCCGTGGTTCCCTTTCAATATGTAGTTCAACAAGGTCGTCTTACCGGCTCCAAGAAACCCCGTGAGAATGCTGACTGGTACAGGCTTTGTGGACATAACCCCGAATTGTCCCCGCTCCGCCCCCCGTCGTCCATGCCGATGTTACCAAGAATCAGCCACCCTCCCGCCCGCGCTCAACCGTGGGCCGACAGTGTGCGCGTCATGTCCTCCATCTACGTCAGCCGTCGCAAAAAAAAACGCCCTCCGAAGAGGGCGTTAAAACCAAAAAATCCAAATGTAACTCAGTTCGCTGCAGCAGCCTTCTTCGAACGATTGATGATGCTGCGCACCGTGTCAGAAGGCTGAGCACCATTCTTGATCCAGTAATCCGCACGCTCAATATCCACATTGGCGTTGTCACCCGCCTTACGAGGGTCGTAGTTACCAATGATTTCAATGAACTTGCCGTCACGCGGACTCCGCGAGTCAGCAACAACGATTTTGTAATAAGGACTATTCTTGGTGCCTTCGCGACGCAAACGGATGGATACGGCCATAAAACGTGAAAATGTTCTTCGTGTTGAGCCGACAAGGAAACCAACAATCCGAGGCCACCTCAATAAAAATCCGCACCGGATGACAGGCTTGCTCAAGTCCAACCGCTGGCCTCTTCACCGCCCCCTTCACCGCCGAAACATCCCCTTCGGCATCCGCCCCATCATCTTCTTCAGATTGCCCATGTTCTTCATCATCTTCCGCATCATCCCAAAGCGGTTGATCAACTCGTTGACCTCAGACACCGCCACTCCGCTCCCCTTCGCAATCCGCGCGCGACGACGACCATTCAAAATGTCGGGATCACGCCGTTCTTGGATGGTCATTGACAGAATAATGGCCTCAGTCCGCTTCATCTGCTTCTCGTCCGGCGTGAATCCTTTCAACTGATCCATCCCCGGCAACATCGACAAAATTCCCTCCAGTGGACCCATTTTCCGCAACATTTTGAACTGCTGCAAAAAGTCCTCCAAATCAAACTCCGCACGGCGCATCCGCTCCTCCATCCGCTTCGCATCCGCCTCATCAATCGCTGAAGCCGCCTTCTCCACCAGCGTCACAATGTCCCCCATCCCCAAAATGCGTCCCGCAAGCCGATCGGGATGGAACACCTCAAACTGATCCAACTTCTCCCCGTACCCCGCAAACTTGATTGGACGCCGCGTCACCTCGCGCATCGACAACGCCGCTCCCCCACGCGCGTCACCGTCCAGTTTGGTCAAAATCAGCCCGGTAACCTCCAGCGCTTCATGAAAATGCGTCGCAACACTCACCGCCTGCTGCCCCGTCGCCGCATCTGCAACCAGTAAAACCTCATCTGGCGCCAACAGCTCGCGTACCCGCTTCAGTTCCAAGACCAATGGTTCGTCGATTTCCTGACGCCCCGCCGTATCAAAAATCAATACGTTCCCGACCTTCGTTTTCGCCCACTCCAGAGCCTCCCCAACCACCTTGCAAACATCGGTTTCCCCAGCTGCCGGAGTGTAAACCGGCACATTCAACTGACGCCCCAAGGTCGCCAACTGTTCCACCGCTGCCGGACGGTAAAGATCGCACGCCACCAGAATGGGATGCCGCCCCTGCCCCTTCAACCAGTGCGCCAACTTCCCGCAACTCGTCGTCTTCCCAGCCCCATTCAAGCCGACCATCAGAATCCGCGTCTGAGCCCCCATCTGCAACGGCGCCTCGTCCCCGCCCAACAAGGCCGTCAGCTCATCATGAAAAATCTTCACAATTTGCTGCCCCGGCGTAACCGACTTCAAGACAGACTCCCCAAGCGCTTTCTCCTTCACCCGGCTGATAAAGCCCTTGGCCACATTGAACTCCACATCCGCCTCCAACAAAGCCAACCGCACCTCCCGCAGCGCATCGGACACGTTGGACTCAGAAATCGCCCCCTGTCCGCTCAAGTTCCGGAACACTCCCTGCAACTTTTCAGAAAGAAATGAAAACATGGTCTCTGTCGTTTGAATAAATCACTCGTTCAGTAAATCTGCCACACCTCGAAGCGTCACCGCCCAGGCACCGCGGGCAATACCGCCTCCCCGCCACCCCCTCCCGCCACCCCTGCTGGAACCGCCGCCGGCAACGCAGACGGCACTCGCAACTCCGGAACACCCGCTTTCGCCTCACCCGCCTTCGCCTCGTAGATGAACGTCCACCTCAACTCAAAGCGCTTCGAGCCCGACTTCCCGCTCACAAGAACCACGTTTTCACGCTCACGAATCGGCTCCAAAAACCGCGCCTCCATCAGCTTAGTCGCCGCATCATACTTCACATCCAACTTCCCAACCCCAGAGACCCGCACCACCAACGACGCCGCATCCACCTCCCCCAACGAAGCCAGGTTCGCCTTCACCACCGGCCTCGGATCCGACACCACCGCGCCCTCCGCCGGAACCGTCACCATAGTCGCGGAAGCATTCGTTCGCACCGTCCCCGCATCCCCGCTCCCCCCAATCATCCGCATCGCATCCTCAAAAATCTGCGGCTTCCCCGACTCAATCGCATACCGCCCGATCTGGTCGGCCGGCGTGTGATAGCTCACCCGCTGCCCGTAGGTCGTAAACGCAACCTCGTACCCCGCATCCATCGCCGCCGCACGAATCTTTTGGTTGTGAACCCCATACGGATACGCCACCGCCCCCACCGGAATCCCCAACTTCTGCTCCAACATCTTCTTGGAAACCTCCATCTCAGCCTTCAACCACTCGTCCCCCGTCTTGTACTTCGACGCCCACTTGCCCTTCTCAAACTTCATATTGCTGTGCGAAACCGTGTGACTCTGGATGTCTACCCCCGCATCCCTCATCTCCGCCAGTTCCCCCCAC
>JBIIXW010000114.1:0-10634 GCA_044347165.1 Chthoniobacteraceae bacterium | reverse complement strand
TCCTCGAAAAGAAACTTAGCCCCACCTAACTTTCCTTCATGAGGCATTACTTCAAAAAAAATCAGTTCCTCGTATCCCCATCCGATCGCCAGCGCCTACCGCGGTTCGCCCTCCTCTTCACCATCGCTTGGGCAGCAACCCTGAGCGCTCATCCCGCAGACACCACCCCTCGCCCAATCAGCACCGACCGCCCAGACACCACCGAATCCGCCTACACCGTCCCAAACGGAATGTTCCAAATCGAGGCCAGCTTCCTCGACTTCTCCCACGATCGCCGCGGCGCCCCCAACGCCCACTCACAATGGATCTTTGGCCAAGTAAACTTCAAACGGGGTGTCTCCCAAAACACCGACGTCCAAATCATCTTCAACACCCACTCCGTCGCCGGACAAGTCGAGGGCGGCGACCGCACCTACTCCAATGGATTCGGAGACATCACCCTGCGCATCAAACGCAATCTCTGGGGCAATGACAGTGGCAAAACCGCCTTCGCCTTCATGCCTTACCTCACCTTCCCCACCCATACCGGGATGAGCGATCGCGCTTGGGCCGGCGGAATCATCCTCCCCTTCGCAACCACCCTCCCCAACGGCTGGTCCCTCGGCCTCATGACCGAGCTCGATTTTCGCGATCGCGCCGCCGACGGCGCCGGTCGCTTCCAGTGGCTTCACTCCGCAACCACCGGCGTCCCCCTCACCACAGACCTCAGCGCCTACTTCGAACTCGTCTCCATCGCGAGCCCAACCGCACCCCATCAACTCAGCACCAACGCAGGACTCACCTTTCAAATCAGTCCATCCCTCATCATCGACACCGGTTGCCGCGTAGGCCTCAGCCGCTCCTCGCCCGACCTCGGCGTATTCTCCGGATTCAGCATCCGGTTCTAACCGAGATTGACCCGCCCCCCCTCATAACGGGTGACGAATCCCCCCGTCAAAGGCAACACTGACGGCGTAACCATGGACTCCCCTCTCCCCAGCGATCCCCAGCCTCTTCTCGAGCGCCGTTTGCCGCCGCTCCTGAGAAAAGCGTGGTTCGGCCTCAACCAAGCGTTCCGGCAACGCATCAGCCCGGTTGGTCTAACCCCAGACCAGTTCTCCGTCCTCCGCTGGATCTCCGAATCTCCAGAGGGCATCCTCACGCAAACGGAAATCACCGCCGCCATGGCAAGCGACCCCAACACCATCGCTTCACTCGTCCGCCGCATGGAACAGTCCGGTCTCGTCACCCGCGGCAAACATGCACAAGACGGCCGCGCGCGCGCGGTCATGCTCACACAAAAAGGCGGTGAAGCACTCCAAACCGCCTCCCAAATCGCCATCGCCCTTCAAAGCTCCGTCCTCGCCTGCCTGCCCGCCTCGCGACGCGACACTTTCCTCGCCGACCTCCTCACGGTCGGTGAAGCCTGCCAAGCAGCCAATCGCTCCCATCCGCGCTAAACCCACCCTCACACCATGGCTTACCAATCCTCCAACGAGTTCCTTCACCGCCTCGAAACCCTCGGAGAACTCGAGCGCATCACCACCCCCGTAGCATCAGAACTAGAAATCTCCGAATGGGCCGACCGCGAAATGAAGTCGCCCAACGGCGGCAAAGCCCTCCTCTTCGAAAATCCAACCGTCAACGGCGCCCCCTCCCGCTTCCCACTTGCCGTCAACATCATGGGCTCCCATCGCCGCATGGCAGCCGCTCTCGGTCTCGATTCCATCGACGAACTCGTCGAAAAAATGACCCTGCTCCTCAAAGCAAAACCCCCAACCAACCTGCGCTCCGCCTGGAACCTCGCCCTCCAAGGACTCGGCCTCCTCAACGCCAAACCCCGACACGTCTCCTCCGGCCCTTGCAAAGACGTCATCCACCGACTCGACCCATCCCAAGCAACCAACCAAACAACCCCGCTCCCAACCCTGCTTGATCTCCCCATCCTCCAATGCTGGCCACAGGACGGAGGACGCTTCATCACTTTTCCCTGCGTTCACACAAAAGACCCCGACACCGGCGACAAAAACCTCGGAATGTACCGGATGCAGGTCTTCTCCCCCACGGAAACAGGAATGCATTGGCAAGTTCACAAAGTCGCCGCGCGCCACGGAAAACGATACTACGAACGCGGCGAACCCATGCCCGTAGCCGTCACCCTCGGAGGTGACCCCGCCTACACCTTCGCCGCAACCGCCCCCCTGCCGGACGGACTCGACGAAATCCTCTTCGCGGGCTTCATCCGGCAGCGCCCCGTGGACCTTGTCCCCTGCGAAACCGTCCCCCTCGAGGTGCCTGCCGATGTCGATTTCGTCATCGAAGGATTCGTTCATCCCGGCGAGACCCGCCCCGAAGGCCCGTTCGGAGATCACACCGGCTTCTACACCCCCATAGACAACTACCCCGTTCTCCACATCACCGCCATCACCCACCGGAAAGACGCCGTCTACCCTTGCACGGTCGTCGGACTCCCCCCCATGGAGGATTTTTACATGGGGTCAGCAAGCGTCCGCATCTTTCTCCCCGTGTTCAAAATGAACTTCCCCGAGATTGTCGACATCGCACTTCCCGCCGAAGGCGTCTTCCACAACCTCGTCTTCGTTTCCATCCGGAAACAGTACCCGTGGCAGGCCTTCAAAATCATGCACGGCCTCTGGGGAATGGGTCAGATGATGTTCACAAAGTACATCGTCGTCGTCGACGCAGACTGCAACGTCCACAACACCAGCGACGTCCTGTTCCGAATGTGCGCCAACACCGACCCCGAACGCGACACCCTGCTGACCCGCAACCCCACCGACGCCCTCGACCACGCCCCTTCGATCGCAAACCTCGGATCCCACATGGGATTCGACGCCACCCGCAAACTCCCCGGCGAAGGCTACCACCGCGAATGGCCCGAGATGGTCAAAATGCCAGAATCTGTCCGCGCCAAAATAGACGCCCTCCGCCCCAGAAAGTGATCTTCCGCACCCCTCGCTCCGGAACCACTAAAAACCCGCCCATAGGTCCCATAGCAAACCCGCTGCCTCAGACAATCGCCCGCCGAATCACCGTGTTACGCCGAAACGCCTCACGCTCCGCCGGGTAATCCAGCGTGTAATGGAGTCCACGACTCTCCTGCCGCATGAGCGCACAATCCACAATCAGCGACGCCACCGTGCACAGATTTCGCAGTTCCAGCAAATCCTTCGTCACCTTGAAGTTCCAATAAAACTCGCGGATCTCGTGCTCCAAGTTCCGCAGCCTCGCCGAAGCACGTTGCAACCGCTTCGTCGTCCTCACAATCCCCACGTAATCCCACATCAACCGCCGAATCTCCTCCCAGTTGTGCGTGATCACCACCGCCTCATCCATGTCCTGCGCATCCCCAGACGCCCAATCCGGAATCGGATACGCATGCGAAAACTCGTCATCCCCAGACCGCCGCCCTCGCTGCATCCGCTCATGACACCGATGCGCCAAAGTCACCGCCTCCAACAACGAGTTACTCGCCAATCGATTCGCGCCATGCAACCCCGTACATCCCACTTCACCCAACGCATAAAGCCCTCGCAGTGAGGTCGCACCGTCCACATCCGTCTCCACCCCACCACACTGGTAGTGCGCCGCCGGCACCACCGGAATCGGCTCGCGCGTGATGTCGATTCCCAACCGACGACACGTCGACTCAATGTTCGGAAACCGCTCCCGAACAAACTCAGCTGGGCGGTGCGAAATATCCAAATACATGCAGCGGGCACCCGTCCGCTTCATCTCCGCATCAATCGCTCGCGCCACAATGTCGCGCGGCGCCAACTCCTTCCGCTCATCGTACCGCTCCATGAACCGCTCCCCACGGGCATTCAACAAAATGCCACCCTCGCCGCGGACCGCCTCCGAAATCAAAAACGAACGTTCCTCCGGATGAAACAAACACGTCGGATGGAACTGAATAAACTCCATGTTCGCCACTCGCGCTCCAGCACGCCAAGCCATCGCAAGCCCATCCCCCGTAGCAACATCCGGATTCGTTGTGTAAAGATAAACCTTCCCGCAACCGCCCGTCGCCAACACCACACGATCACTCCGCAACGTGTGCACTATCCCCGTCGCCTCATCCAAAACGTAAACCCCCACCACCCGGTTCTCACTCGCGTACCCCAACTTCCCCAACGTCACCAAATCAACCGCCATGTGATTCTCCAACACCGTAATCGCCGGATGACTCCGCACCGCCTCCAACAACGCACGCTCAATCTCCCGTCCCGTCACATCCCGCGCATGCAAAATCCGCCGCTTCGAGTGCCCTCCCTCCCGCCCTAAATCCAACTCCGTCGACCCATCCTCACCAACCTCCCGCTGATCAAACTGAACCCCCAAGGCAATCAACTCCCGCACCCTCGCCGGACCCTCCATCACAATCTGACGTGATACCGCCTCGTCACAAAGACCCGCCCCCGCCACCAACGTGTCTTTCAAGTGCAAATCAAAGCTGTCCTCCTCACTCGTCACACACGCAATCCCGCCTTGGGCATACGCCGTATTACACTCCGCAGCAGCACTCTTCGTGATAACGGTCACGCTTCCCTCAGCCGCTGCTTTCAACGCAAACGATAACCCCGCAATCCCGCTCCCAATCACCAAATGGTCTGACCGAATCATATTTCGTCTCCTCCCGCGTTCATTCAAACAACACATTATCGATTAACCGCGTCCCGCCAAACACGGCCGCGACCAAGAGCACACACCCACGCTCAGCCACGGTCCTCGGCACCAAACTCTCACCGTCCACCAACTCCACGTAATCAATCCGTTCCACTCCCGCGCGCTCCAAACCCCGCCGGACTCGCCCTTTCAACACCGAGGCCCGATTCTCCCCTGCCCGCCAGTCCGCCAGCGCAGAAAATAAACCACTGCTGATCGCCAACGCCCGCACACGAGCCGCTTCATCCAAATACGTGTTTCGCGATGACATCGCCAACCCGTCCACCTCACGAACCGTATCCTCAAATCGCAACCGCACAGGCAGATTCAAGTCACGCACCATCCGCGCAATCACCGCGCACTGCTGATAATCCTTCCGACCAAACACCGCTTCGTCCGGCGCGCAAATCATGAACAACTTCAAAACCACCGTACACACACCACGGAAATGACCCGACCGCACTGCCCCGCACAACCCCAACGACAACACACTCTCATCCACCCAAACCGTGTTGCCTTCCCCGTACATCTCGTCCGCCGAAGGATGAAAAATCGCATCCGCTCCGCATGCCTCACATAACCGCTTGTCCGCCGCAAACGGACGAGGGTACCGCGACAAATCCTCCTTTGGACCAAACTGCGTCGGATTCACAAACACCGAAACCACCACCGTCCCGCTTTTCCCCGCAAGCCGCCGCGCCCGACGAATCAACGCCGCGTGTCCCGCATGAAGCGCTCCCATCGTCGGAACCAATACAACCGGCCCCTCCCAATCAGACCGCGAGTCCAGCCACCGCCGGTACGCACCAACCGTCCGCAACACACGCAGTTTCTGCTCACTCATAAACACATCTCCTTCAACACACTCACCGCATAAACAACTGCCGTCTCCATCCGCAAAACGAGCGCTCCAAACCCCACCGGTTGCACCCCCGCTCCGCGCAACTCCGCTCCCTCCTCCGCCGTAAAATCGCCCTCCGGCCCGATAAACGCCGCCACCCCTCCCACCCCGCCACCGCTGCCAACCACCTCCCGAATCCGGCGCGAACGATCATCCAACGCCCCAAAAACCCGCAAGCCGCACCCCGCTGTCATTCGCAACGCTTCCCCCAACCCCCGCACCACCCGCAACTCCGGCAAACGGTTCCGTCCACACTGCTTGCACGCTTCCACCAAATCACGACGCCACCGCAACTCCTTCTCCAAACAACCCGCCGCATCAAGTCGAACCACCGTTCGCTCCGTTACCACCGCGACAATCCGCGAAACCGACAACTCCGTCGCCTTCTCCAAAATCCAGTCCATCGTCCGCCCCTTGGCAATCGCCGTGACCAACACCACCTCTGCCCCAGAAACGGAATCAACCCGCACGTGTCCATCATGCTCAATCCGCAAACCAGCCCCCTGCTTTTCCCCCACACACCCGGTGACACTACGCCCCTCGCCATCAAACACCTCACACCGCTCACCTTGGCGTAACCGCAGAACCCGAATGGCATGCCGCGCCTCCTCCTCGCGCAAAAGGACTCCGTCCGAGCCCCAGTCCTCCGGAGGTGCATAAAATCGCGGCATACCCGCTCAAAAAAAGGATCAGAGAAGCTCCGCGATTTGAATCGCGTTCAACGCAGCGCCTTTCAACAACTGGTCGCCACTCACCCAAAACGATAACCCGTTCTCCAACGCGCAATCCAACCGCAACCGCCCCACCCGGCAATCATCCTCGCCCGCACAATCCAAGGGCATCGGATAAACCTTCGCCGCAGGATCATCCGTCACCCGCAACCCCGGAGCCGCAGACAACACCCGCCGCGCAGCCTCCAACGAAACTGGACGCTCAAACTCCGCACTCACCGCAATCGAATGCGCCCGGTACACCGGAACACGCACGCACGTCACCGACGCACGAAACCCCTCGTGATGCATAATCCGACGCCCCTCATTCTGCATCTTCATCTCCTCCTTCGTGTAACCCGTCTCCAAAAACGAATCCACCTGCGGCAGAACGTTGAACGCAATCTGATGCGGATAAACCTCCTTCACCAAAGGCTCACCTTTCACCGTCGCCTCCACCTGCTTCCGTAACTCCTCAATCGCCTGCGCGCCCGTCCCCGATACCGCCTGATAACTCGACGCAAAAATCCGCGTCACCCCAAACTCCCGATGCAACGGCCACAACGCCATCAACGTAATCGCCGTCGTACAGTTCGGATTCGCAATAATCCCGCGATGCCCCGCCACATCCGCTCCATTCACCTCCGGCACCACGAGCGGAACCTGAGGGTCCATCCGGAACGCACTCGAGTTATCCACCACAACCGCCCCAGCCGAAACCGCGTGCGGAGCAAACGTCTTCGAAATACCCCCACCCGCACTAAACAACGCAACATCCACCCCCGCAAACGAGTCCTCCCGCAGTTCCCGCACCTCATGCATCTCCCCGCGAAACTCCAGCTTCTTGCCCGCCGAACGCGCTGACGCGAGCAACGTCAACTTCGACACAGGAAAGTTCCTGCGCTCCATCACGCGTAACAACTCAATCCCAACCGCTCCCGTGGCGCCAACAATGGCAATGTGCAGATTTCGGCTCATAAAAAGGGCCTCGAAGTGTAGTGTCGCAACCCCGTGATGCAAATACAGGTTCAGATCAACACGCAAACGCTCCGCCTCCTCGCCCCAGACGGAACAACCCTCCTCACCCTCCCCGTATCCACCTCAAAGTTCGGACTCGGTGAACGCCCCGGCAGCAACTGCACCCCCACCGGACGCTTCATCATCAGCGAAAAACACGGCGACCATGCGCCCGCCGGCGAAATCTTCGTCAGTCGCAAATCCACCGGACGAATCGGATCCCCCGAAGACCCAGCGGATCACGTTCAAACACGCATCCTCTGGCTGCACGGCGTCGACCCCGAAAACGCCAACACAAAATCCCGCTACATCTACCTGCACGGCACCAACCAGGAACATCTCCTCGGAACACCCGCCAGCCACGGATGCGTCCGCCTGTCCAACCAGGACGTCATTCGTCTCTACGACCTCGTTCCTACCGGCACCGAAGTCGTAATCTCCTGAGCCGCTGCGTTAGGACCCGAACAGCATCTTGGCCAACACCAACGTCCAAAGGATGTTGATGGCCTGACCCCCAAGAAAGGCAAACGCCGGACGCCCCCCGCCGAGCGTTGCAATATCCCGCAACCGCGTCTCCAATCCAATCGAGACAAACGCCGCGGCAAACCACACCTCGCGCAAGTTCTTCAACGTGTCCTTCGTCGCCTTCACTTGATCTGGCGCCAACACAAACGAGAACACCAAGGAAGCCGCGATGAACCCCAAAACAAACTTCGGGAACCGCTCCCAAATCACCCCAAAATTAACCCGCGCCGCGGACCCCGCCCTCCGATCCCGCACCGTCCACCAAACAGAAATCACGAACGCCGCGACCCCAATCAACACGTTCTGTGACAGCTTCACCACCGTGCCCGTCTTCGTCGCAACCTCGCCCACCATCTCCGTCGCAGCCACCACCGACCCACTCGTATCCAGTGTCCCCCCAAGCCACGCCCCCCCCACCGCCTCGCTCAACCCCAGCCACTTCACACACCACGGCATCAAAACCATCATCGGAACCGCGCACAACAAGACGACCGACGTCACATAAGACAGCTTCTTTTTGTCCCCCTGAATCGCGCCACAGGCTGCAATCGCTGCTGACACCCCGCAAATTGACACCGCCGTCGACAGCATCACCCCAAACTCCTCATCCACCCGCAATTTCTTCGCCAGCCAGAACGTCGCATACCACACCACCGGAATCACCAGCAACGCCTGAATCATCCCCGGCGCACCCGCCTTCACCAAATCTCCGAACAGCATCCCCGCCCCCAAAATCACAATCCCCGTTTTGATAAAAAACTCCGTTCGAGCCGCACTCAACAGCCACTGAGGTGTCGGCAAGGTATGACTCCACAACAACCCAAGCCCCAACGAGAAAAGAACGTACTCCAACCCCAACGCCTTCACCCCTGCATTCGCCGCCATCGCCTGCGCAAGCCAGCTCAACGAAAAAACCACCGCCGCCCCACCCGCGAACCGTAACACCGTCCGCCCCAACGAAGCGCGCAAGGCCATCGCAGCCACCGCAATCAAGGCGCTCGACGTCGACAAAACCGCAAACAGATTCGCTTTGGAAAAAACCGAAATCAAATCTCCCTGATTCTTCCACGCCAGTTTGGGAAACGGAGGCCGCCACCCAAATAGCACCGCCGCAATCAACGGCGCAGCAACGACCAATGCCAGCCAATCCTCGTTGTGAAACCACTGAACGCGCGGTGCGCTTTGCTTTTCGCTTTCCATAATCAAACCCACCCAAAGGGGAAACCGTGCCGCACCACCCCCTCAAAACAGCCCCCCCTCCCCGCTCACCTCTCTACACGATCCGCCATCCGCTGCTGCGCCGCCGCAAGCTTCGCCAACTCCAGCGCCGCACGCTCTGTATCGTTTGCCCCCTGCTTCGTGCTCTCCGCCGCCTCAGCCACCTGAACAATGTTGCGCGCAATCTCGTTACTCCCAGAAGCAGCCTCCGACACGTTCCGTGAAATTTCCGCTGTCGTAGCCGTCTGCGCACGCACCGCTTTCGCAATCGTTCCCTGAAATGCATTCATCTGCGTGATCACCTCGTGAATCTCCGAAATCGCCGAAACCGCACGCGTGGTGTCGCTCTGAATGGTCTCAATCATGTCGCTGATATCGTCCGTCGCCATCGCCGTCGCTTTTGCCAACTCCTTCACCTCATTCGCCACCACCGCAAATCCCTTCCCCGATTCGCCCGCCCTCGCCGCCTCAATCGTCGCATTCAACGCCAACAAGTTGGTCTGATGCGCAATCGTCGTAATCGTTCGAATCACATGCCCAACCTGAGCGCTGCTCGATCCCAGCTTCTCCATCAACTCCGACGCACTAGCCGCCGCGCTCACCGCCACCGATGCCACCTTCGCCGCCTCGTTCGCGCTCTTATCAATCTCATGAATGCTCAACCGCATCGCCTCCGCACCACGCGCCACCGTTTGAACACTGCTACTCACCTCCTGAGCCGCCGCTGACACCATCCCCGCCTGACTCGCTGTCGCCTGCGCATTCGAGACCATCGTCTGACTGTTCGCGCTCAACTCCTCCGACGCCGCCGACAAAGTCACCGCGTTCCGTGACACATCCGACAACACCTGTTCCATCTCCTGCCGATGCCGGACCGCATCCGCCACATCCATCGCCACCAACACCACCTTCATCACGCGCCCCGTCTCGTCCACCACCGGCGAATACACGCCTTGCAACCAAAACGATTCACCCGACCGGCCCCGCCTCCGAAACTCTCCGGAAACCGCCTGCCCCATCCGCAACCGATCCCATAACTCTAGGATTTTCGGCAACTCCTCCTCCTTCATCTCACACAGCAAATCGTGCGGCTTACCCTCCAAATCAGGGGCCGAAAAACCACTCAACCCGAGAAACTTGTCGTTCACCGAAAGAATCTTCCCGTCCGGTGCAAACTCCGCATACGCAAACGAAAGGTCGATCGCATGAAAGACCCCGCGCATATTCTGGCGCTCCGTCTCAGCCGCTGTGATGTCGTACCGAATCCCAATGTACTTCCTCGGCTTCCCCTTCTCCCCCAACACCGGCGCAACCACCGCATCCACATAGTACGGTGTCCCATCCTTCGCCCGATTTTTCACCACCCCGCGAAACATCTCTCCACGCCCAATGGTCGACCACATCGCTCGAAACACTTCCCTCGGCATGTCAGGATGCCGCGTCACATTGTGCGGACGTCCCAACAACTCCTCCGCGCGATACTGCGACACCTCGCAAAACTTTCCGTTCACCGAAGTGATCACCCCTTTTAAGTCCGTCTCCGAAATGAGGCAGGTCTGATTGAGGATGTTCGCCCGCACCTGTTCCTCCACGCGGGA
>JBIIXW010000216.1:0-3286 GCA_044347165.1 Chthoniobacteraceae bacterium | reverse complement strand
GCGCCGGTGTTTGCGGCGAGGGCGGAGGATGAGCTGAATGCGGGAGACTTTGAATCAGCGGAGCGGAGTGCGCGGGGTGCGGTGCGGTTGGATGAGACGCGGTGGGAGGGGTATGTGGTATTGGGGAAGGTGTTGCAGGTGAGCGAGAAGTGGGAGGAGGCGGTTGGAGTGTTTGAGAAGGCGGGCGCGTTAGGTGCCGAGACGGGAGAGTTGGTGAAGTTGACGCAGCGCTTGGTGGCGAAGCGGAAGGCGAAGAAGGAGGACGAGGCGCGAGGGGAGTTGTTTCAGACGCTGAGGGATGGAGGGCGTCAGATGGAATCGATTGGATATGCGAAGGTGTTGGGGGAGGAGTTTTGGAAGAAGTATGGAGTGAGCCTCTCTGATACTGCTCGAGAGAGTGCGTCAGATTTGGAAAGGGCCAGAGATATGGAGCGTTTCGCTAAGAAGGACTTAAGTGTTGTTAGCGAGCTTGTTAAGCGTGTTGAAAGTAAAATGTTGCCGGTCCCAAGCACCGACATCTTGTTATCTAAAACTGAGTTGACGGTGGGAGAGTGGAGGTTGTACCTCAGAGCCGAGGGATATCCGGAGTGGACTCAGCCCTCAAAGAGCTGGAGTCAGACTGACGAGCATCCAGTTGTCATGGTGAGTTGGAGTGACGCGGTGAAGTTTTGCGATTGGCTGAGTAGGGCGACCGGTAAACGTTGGCGCTTACCCAAAGAGGTCGAATGGGAAAAAGCTGTCGGAGGAACTCAGTATCCGTGGGGAGATTATTTTCCGCCGAATGCGAGTGATGGAAACTATGCTATGTTAGCGGACGGGAAGGATGATCCATCTTCCGTGGGTATTGATGGATTCAAGGGCACCTCACCGGTCGGCAGTTTTCGTCCTAACCTTCTCGGGTTCTATGATCTTGGTGGGAATGTTGTGGAAATGATGCTTGACGCATTCGATGAAAAAGACACGCGCAAGCGGAGTCGTGGCGGCGGGTGGTCCCACGGAGCATCGGCGGTAAAAACAAGCTTCCGAGACGCTTATGATCCAGAGTTTCGTAGTGACCGAGGGTTTCGTGTCGCCCTCAGTCTAGCACCGTGATTTGCAACCGTGGGAGCGATCGGCGCTGGGTGGACGCGGGGGAGGGGCAGGCGGGTGGGTTGGGGCGGGGGAGGATGCGGACAGAGTGTCCGCGGTCCGAAGAGGGAAGGAGATGGCAGGCGGTTCGCTTGGTGGGGCGTGGAGATGGCGTTTTCGGTTACGGAGGTTCGTGAGCGGACTTAGACAGGCACCGCTTCAATGCTCAGGCCGTGGGCTGAGAATGGCTGGAAGTCAGCGACATTTGTGGTGGCGACTCTCGCTCTTCGGAGCATCGCTGAGGCAGCAATCATGCAGTCCAGCGTCGTCGAGCGTTTTCGATCGGTGAGGTTGAACACGTTTGCCGCACGATGGGAGTCCGCTTCTTCAAAGTCCACCACACCTCTCGTGAGAATCGCTTCGGCATGAAGCACCTCCTGAGCGGTCATGGGGCCGATTGTGTACTCAAACCAATTAAGTGCAATGAAAGCAGAGGGTTAGCCGGCGAGCAACCACTGCCGCACCGTCTTCGCAGCTCCGGATCCTGGCACGGAGAGACGAATCAATACGTTGGCATCCGGATGAATCATCCCAAAAACGGGAATGAGGTTGGTTGTGTCATCGGCGAACAATCTGCTGCTGTGAATCATGCAGGTGCAAACGGAGTCTTTTTCGACTCCCCCACAGAGTGTACATCTTTGCTCCCCCTCGGTGTGCGCTCCTCATGCAGCAACCGCCTTCCTAGAGCCATCTGGGGCAGTGTCCCATTGTGCCAGCCCCTTGTTTCCGAAGCCCTGAAGGGGCGCAACACACTACGTCGCCCCTACAGGGCTCAGATGGTTTTTCATTTCTTCCTCGGGCGTTGCCCGAGGCTGTCATGAGGTGCCCCGTTGGGGCATCGGAACTCCCCTGTTTCCGCAACCGGTTTCATGCAAAGTCCGCCCGAATGCCTGCGGGAGCCTGTGGCCATTCCCGTTTTCAGAATCATCGGGCGCTCGGTTTCTTGGGTTTTGCGGGAGTTGCGGCTCTCACAGATTGAGCCTTGCGCTTCCACCCCTCGTCCCATCCACGGTTGCTCTCGCTGGCCCAAGCCTGTGCTTCGGCCTCGGTCAGCTTGCCATTCGATTGCAGCCACTTGAGTGCTTCCAGCGGCGATGGCCGGGCTTGCTCGACAGCCGTGCTCTCAGCCTCTGCCACGGAACGACGCACCACCTCCGCCTTGGAAATGTTCCAAAGCTTGGCCAGTCGCTGAATGGATTTTTCGGTCGCGACATCCAGCGCGAAGGTGGTTCGAACGGTCATCGTAGCCATACCGTTATGCTATGCCATCATTCTGGGCGGTCAACGGTGGGGTGCTGTATCCTTCTGCGGAAGAGAAGGTTTTACAACCTATCCCTTTTAGGTGGGCGAATGATTCTGGCTCAACTGGTCGGTTGCTTTGGGGATAGGGGTTGGTTGGGGGGGAGCGTCTTGGGGGCGAAGATGCGGACAGGGTGTCCTTGGTCTTGGGGGTGGAAGATGCGGACAGAGTGTCTGCGGTCCTGGGGGTTAGAGCAGGGTGGAGTCGTCGCCTTTTTCTAGGCGGATGAGGTGCTTTTTCACCACCTCGATGCTTTTCGTGAGGTCGAAGAGGGCTTTGAGGATTTCGCCCTGGGCGGCAGGGGCGCCGAGTTTGGGCACGACGGGGTGCATACTTGTGACGCTTGCGGAGAGTTGATTGCAGGTTTGGCGGAGGGTGGCGATGGCTTCGGGACGTTCCATGAAAGAGGGATTGTCCAAATGCGGGCGGGATGGCAAGAGGCGTACGTGGAAAACGCAAAAAAACCGATTGGGGCGGGGGGTGAGAAGCCGGTGGTGTTTGTGACGTGTGGGCCGGCTTACGCGCCGGTGGATGGCGTGCGGCGACTGACGAATCATTCCACAGGAGCGCTCGGCGTTGCGTTGGTGAGCGCGGCGGTGGCGGCGGGGGCTCGGGTGGTGTGTTTTCGAGGGGTGGGCGCGACGGTTCCAATGCCGGATTTTACGGGGGTTGAGCGGGTGGATTTTGGGACGAACGACGAGTTGCGGGGGGCGTTTTTACGGCGAGTGGAGGCGGGGGATTTTCCTGACCTTGTGCTGCATGCGGCCGCGTTGTCGGATTTTGCGGTGGAAGGTGGTGGGGGCGGGAAGTTGGAGAGTCGGGGTGGGGTGGTGGAGTTGAGGCTGGTGCCGGTGGCGA
>JBIIXW010000215.1:0-3293 GCA_044347165.1 Chthoniobacteraceae bacterium | reverse complement strand
CCCCTCCACTGCCTACCGTAACCGAACCAAACAAACGCTCCATCGCGGCGTCTTCCACCGAGTACCCCCCGCCCCGTGGCATCTCTTCAACGGCCTTCAAGACGTAATCATTGAAAGCATTCTCAGCCGGCGCTGATTGACAAAAAAACGCGCTCAAAAAAAAGGCGGCAATCCACAAAGTCACGAACCGAAAACGCATATGCCGTGACTGAGCAGACTTCGTGCGGAAAAAGCCGCACGCCCCAACTCACGCATCCCCTCGCTGCAACTGCCCCCACTGCACCGGCAAACGACGCCCCTTCTGAGCCGCGCGAAAATGCATCTGACCATCCGCCATGATGGTCACGTGACACTCCACCGGTCCTTGCTCCTCAGGATTAACTCCCTGAATCCGAAACGCGCCCAATCCTGCCGGCGGATTCGATCCCCCACTTTCCCCCTGCTGCAACACAACGAACAACGTGTCGCCCGTGACTTTCCAAGGAAACCTTCCCTCTGCTGGAGCCGTCTTGCCAGCACCCACAACCACTCCTCCATCTCCATCCGGAAGTGTAATCAATATCGGCGCAGTCACATAGCCTGAAGCGTGCACGGCCACCTGTACCCCGCAAACCGCCAAAATCCCCATCCAAAGCTCCAAAGTGCCACCCGCCATCGCCTTAAACTCCTCGTCCGTATTTTCCTGCGATAATGCCCGACGCAAGACGCCGGCCGCTTCATCGCGCAACCCTAGTTGATGCAACGTCTGCGCGTAGTTCCAGTCCAACCGGTTGGAAAACTTCCGAGACTCAACCGCTGGCCTGATGATGGTGGTGAGCTCCGTCAACTCACGGTTCTCGCCAAGCACAGCCGAGTAGTGCAGCAACACCTCCTCGGATTCAGCATTCAGTGCATACGCACGCTCAGCATGTCGCAACGCAGCCGCAGCGTCTCCCCGCTTGCGCGCAACCGAACTCGCAATCAAATGTCCCATCCAAGATCCCGCAGAAACCGCCCACTCGCTCACCGCATTTTCCTTTTCAGGATCGTGCTCACCTGCGCGCAACCCAAACGAAATGCCAATCGCCGCGTGGTAGTTCGGATCCAGCCTCAACACCTGCTCGAGCGCACTCTGCTCCCCCTCGCTGTCACCAACCGCATTGCACGCCTGCGCCAAATTCATGAACCCCGCCGCATCCTCCGGATTCATCGCGGTGTACCGCTCCACCGTCGCCTTCGCCAAATCATTGCGTCCAGACAAACGGTACGCACCCGTCAACGCCGCAAGCGTTGGCCCATGCCCCGGTCGAACCTCATTCGCCTTCTCCAACGCCTTCACCGCCGTCGCCAGAATCAATCCATCGCGCAACAGCCGATCTGCCAAGCCCAACAACTCGTCCGGTTTCTCCGCCAATGCATCCAACTGCCCCTCAACCATCTGTTGAAAGGAAGGCACATCCACGTACCCCACCGCCTCCGGCTTCGACGCATCCCCACCCTGCTGCACCAACCGAACCAAAACGCGCAGCCGGACCAATCCATCCAACGCAACCTGATCATTCGGATTTACTTCCAACGCTTTCTGAAAGCACTCAATCGCCCGATCGCGATTTCCTGCACTCGCGTTAATCGTTCCCAAGTTACTCCAAGCCGGCGACATGGAGGGCAAATCCTCCACCGTCTTCTCGAAGTTTGCCAACGCCTCCTCATCATTGCCCTCCAACCGAGCCAAGCTCCCCTTCTGAAAACTAATGAAGGGCGTACCCGGATGTAGCCGCTCCACTTCCTCCAAAATCCCATACGCCTTCACAATCTCCCCCTCCTCCAAAGCGTCCGACAAATCGCTGAACAAACCCGTCGCCGCGCGGAAACTTGCCCAAGGATCCCCCGCATCCACCCCCAGCCGATCAATCGCTTCACACAACGTCTCTAAGTCCAACGGCTGCCGCTTCGCACCCTCAGGATCAGCCTCCGCAGGCCATGGCAGTTTGGCGGGCAACCCGTAAAAAAGCGGTTCCCACGACGTGTTCTCAACCCAGACAACGTTGTTCGACATAAGAGCTTTATAAGAAATATTTTTCAACCAATCCGCCGCCCCATCGACTCACAAGCCGATAACCCGCAAAACATCATCCCGCCGCGCCGCCGCGCTCAACACCCCGCCAATCTGGTCCTTCGCAACATCCGGATCCTTCAACCCATGCCCAGTAACCGTGAGAACCACGCGCGCGCCCTCAGCAATCCCTGCCATCGGACACGTTGAACACCGCGAAGAACCCTGACACTTGAGCAATCCGGCAACGCTCGCAGCGCTCGCCGGTTCGACAAAAATTCCTTCGTGCGCCGCCAACCACGCCTGCGCCGCGAGAATCTCCTCGTCCGACACCACATCGATGCACCCGCCGCTGCTTCGAATCGCATCCTCCGCCAGATCCCAGCTCGCTGGGTTACCAATCCGAATCGCCGTCGCAACCGTTTCGGGATTCTCGACCACTTTTTTGAAGTACAGCGGCGCCGAGCCCAAGGCCTGGAAACCCGTCATGCGAGGCAACCTTGATGATTTACCGGCGTCACGGAACTCTTTGTACCCCATCCAATAAGCCGAAATGTTACCTGCATTTCCCACCGGCAGGATGTGCACGTCCGGCGCATCACCCAACTCCTCAATAATCTCGAAACTCGCCGTCTTTTGCCCTTGCAACCGATCCGGATTCACCGAGTTCACCACCGCAATCCCACCCAACGCCCCAATCTCACGAACCAAGCGCAACGCATCATCGAAGTTCCCCTCAATCGCAACCACCTTGGAACCATACATAAACGCCTGAGCCATCTTCCCAAAGGCAATCTTGCCCTTCGGCAATAACACAACCGACGCAATCCCCGCACGCGCCGCGTACGCCGCCGCTGCCGCACTCGTGTTTCCCGTCGAAGCGCAAATCACTGCCCGCGCGCCACCCTCCACCGCTTTCGACAAGGCCACCGTCATCCCGCGATCCTTAAACGAACCCGTCGGATTCAATCCCTCGTACTTGAGATAAACCTCAACACCCCGTCCCACCTTCTCACTTAACTTCGGAGAGTGAATCAACGGCGTGCTGCCCTCATTCAACGAGACAACTGGAGTCAACTCATTCACAGGCAAATACGATCGATAGCGCGCAATCACGCCTCGGTCATGCAGTGTAGAAAAAGGTTTCTGGCTCATTCGAAGTGCTCTACTCGGATCATTCGCGGCGCTCTTTTCACCGCCTCCAATGCCGCGAGTCGCGACATCGCTTCCCCAATCTGACGATTCGTCGTCGCATGGGTCA
>JBIIXW010000113.1:0-10744 GCA_044347165.1 Chthoniobacteraceae bacterium | reverse complement strand
GCAACCCCTCCCGCCAAGCCCAGCGGCCGAAACGCAAAGTCCGGCCAGTCCGACGGCCCAACCAACTTCGTCAAACTCGACACCCAAAAACTCGACTCCCTCGTCGACCTCGTCGGAGAACTCGTCATCGCCCAATCAATGGTCGTTCAACACCCGGACGTCCAAGCCCTCCAAGACCGCCAACTCGCCCGCTTCCTCCGCCAACTAGCGCGCATCACCACCGATCTCCAACACAACGCCATGTCCCTCCGGATGGTCCCCATCCGCGCCACCTTCCAAAAAATGAACCGCCTCGTGCGGGATCTCTCCTCTTCCCAAGGTAAAAAAATCCAACTCCAACTCGCCGGAGAAGAAACCGAGCTCGACCGCAACATCGTCGAAGAACTCTCCGACCCCCTCGTGCACATGATCCGCAACTCTGCGGACCACGGAATCGAAACACCCGCCGAACGCGAGGCAAAAGGGAAAAACCCCACCGGCACCATCCGCCTCCAAGCCTTCCACCAAGGTGGCGGCATCGTCATCCGCATCACCGACGACGGACGCGGCCTCGACAAAGAACGCATCCTCGCGAAAGCCCTCCAAAAAGGACTCATCGAACCCAACACCGCCCTCTCCGAAAAAGAAATCTTCGAACTCATCTTCGCCCCAGGCTTCTCAACCGCTGAAAAAGTCACGGAAATCTCCGGACGCGGCGTCGGTATGGACGTCGTCCGAGGAAATATCTCCCGCCTCCGCGGACGCATCGAAGTCGACTCCGTCCTCGGCCAAGGCTCCACGTTCACCATCTTCCTTCCCCTCACCCTCGCCATCATCGACGGACTGCTCGTCTCCGTGGGAAGCGAACGATTCATCCTCCCCACCCTCTCCGTCCGCGAATGCCTCCGCGTCAACGACGCCCAAATCACCACGGTCCAAGGCCGGGGCGAACTCATCAGCGTGCGCGGCAAACTCATGCCGCTCACCCGTCTCGGCGACCTCCTCGGCATCGACCCCATCGCGAAATGTCCGTCCGAAGGCATCATCGTCGTCGCGGAATCCGGCACCCTCTCGCGCTGCCTCCTCGTGGACGAAATGCTCGGGAAAAAGGAAGTCGTCATCAAATCCCTCGGTGACGCTTTCAAAACGCAGAGCCTCCTCTCCGGCGCCGCCATCCTCGGGGATGGCCGCGTCGCGCTCATCCTCGATGTCGACGCCGTCACAAACCTCCGCGCCCTCAACCCCGCTCAAAACTAACCGCGCGATTCCTTACCACGTTCAACCAGACACGCCGCCATGAACATCGAGGCCAAAACCGAACAGCTCCCAACGCCCGGAAAATACCTCACCTTCCGCGTCGAAAAAGAACGGTACAGCCTGCCCGTGCTCAAAGTTCGCGAAATCATGCGCCTCTGCCCCATCACCACGGTGCCGCGCATGCCCTCCTACCTGAAAGGCGTCATCAATCTCCGCGGTAAAATCGTTCCCATCGTCGATCTCCGCTCCCGATTCCGGCTCCCCCCCCTCGAAAACAACGACCGTACCTGCATCGTCGTCGTCCAACTCTCCACCGGTTCCAAAGGCGTCATGGGCGTCATCGTCGATGCCGTCGAAGACGTCTCCACGTTCACCGACGCCGATATCGAACCCACCCCAGACTTCGGCGACCTCGTCGAAACCAAGTTCATCCTCGGCATGTCCAAATCCAAAGGCATCGTCAAAACCATCCTCGATATCGACCAAATCATCCTCGTCGATGGCGACCTCTCGCTCCCCGTCTTCGAACCAACCGCCGAACCTTCGGCGTCCGCCTCCTAACCTCCTCTCCCTAAACCCTCTCAACCCAACGGCAAAAAACTATGGTCAACATCAAAACTTTCACCCGGCTCTTCGCAGCCATCGTGACCGTCGCCATCATCGTCGAAGGACTCGTCGTCAACCACCTCCTCGAAGAAACCAAAATCAACGGTCCTGTCTACGAGCGCATCATCGCCGACAAAGACCTCGTCGCCGACATCCTCCCACCACCCGCGTATGTCATCGAAAGCTACCTCGTCGCCAGTCGCGGCATGCTCGAAACCAATCCCGCCCAACTCAAGGCCCTCTCCGAAAAACTCCCAGAACTCAAATCCCAGTACCTCGACCGACACAAGTTCTGGACCGAAAACAAACTCATCATCGACGAGACACGCAAACGCCTCACCCTGGATTCCCACGAACAGGTGATGCAGTTCTTCACCATCGCCGAAAACCGACTCTTCCCCGCCGCCATCTCCGGCGACAAACCCAAGGCCCAAGAAGCCTACGACGCCCTCTCCAAAGTCTATAACGCACACCGCGTTATCATCGACGAAGTAGTAAAACTCGCTGAATCCCAATCCAAAAAGAACGAAGCCGCCGCTGCCGCCAGCCAAAAGCGATCCCTGCAAATGATTCTCATCGGCGCCGCCGTCGTCCTCATCGGCGTCTACATCGCCATCCTCCTCCTCTACCGGTCCACCATCCCGCCCCTCAAACAAATCACCGAAGAACTCGCCACCGGCGCAGAACAATCCTACGTCGCCGCTGACCAAGTCGCCCGCGCCAGCCAACGCCTCGCCGAAGGTGCCAGCGAACAAGCCGCCGCCGTCGAAGAAACCAGCGCCTCGCTGGAAGAAATCTCCAGCATGATCCACTCAACTGCCAACAACGCGCTCCAAGCCAAAAACATGGCCAGCGAAGCGCAAAACGCAGCACAAAGCGGTTCCGCAACCATGGTCGAAATGACTGCCGCCATGAAGTCCATCGAAGTCTCCAGCGGTGAAGTCGCCAAAATCGTCAAAAGCATCGACGAAATCGCCTTCCAAACCAACATCCTCGCACTCAACGCCGCCGTCGAAGCCGCGCGCGCCGGAGAAGCCGGCGCCGGATTCGCCGTCGTCGCCGACGAAGTGCGCTCCCTCGCACAACGCAGCGCCGCCGCCGCCAACGAAACCGCCGAGAAAATCGAGGCCGCGATTGTCAACAGCCGCAACGGCTCCCTCAGCCTCATCAAAGTCGGCGAATCCTTCAAAAAAATCGGCGAAAAAGTCCGCCAAACCGACGCCTTCGTCGCCGAAATCGCCATGGCTGCCAAAGAACAAGCGCTCGGCATCGAACAAATATCCTCCGCCATCGTGCAAATGAGCAAGGTCACCCAAAGCAGCGCTTCCAACGCCGAACAAAGCGCCAGCGCCGCCGAGGAACTCAGCGCCCAAGCCGGTGTCCACAAAGGACTCACCGAACGCCTCCGCGAAATCGTCGGCATCTCCGGAGAATCCCCCACCCCCGCGAGTTCAACCCACCCAGAACCCGCTCCCGCAAAGGAATCCGAAGAATCCACTCCGGCAACCCAATCGGCAAACGCGAACCCCGACAAATCCCTAGCCGCTGACGAGTTCAAGGACTTCTGAGCGGAACAACGCCGCCCTCAATGTCCGCAGACCCCGGCATCTCCCCATCCGCTTACGAATACCTGACCGGCCTCATCTACCGGCACAGCCGCATTTACCTCGGTCCTCACAAACAGGAACTCGTCGCCAGCCGCCTGCGTAGACGCCGTATTCAACTCGGCCTCAAGTCGTTCGACCAATACTGCGACGTTCTCCGGAACGCGCGCTCCGAAGAGGAAATCGAAATCGTCATCGATCTCATCTCCACCAATCACACCCACTTCTTTCGCGAACGCGCCCACTTCGACTTCCTCACCCAACACGCTCTCCCAGCCCTCCACAAACAACTCGCCACATCCCGAAACCCCGTCCGCTGCTGGTCCGCCGCCTCATCCTCCGGCGAAGAAGTCTACACCGTCGGCATCGTCATGGCGGAGTTCGAACGCGAACACGGCACGTTCCCTTGGGAAATCCACGGGTCCGACATCTCCACCCGCATGCTCGAAAAAGCGCAGTCCGCCATCTACGAACTCAGCCGCCTCGAACTCCCCTCACCCACCCTTCTCCATCGTTACTTCCAAAAAGGCCACGGCCGCTTCGAAGGCCACGCTCGCATCAAAGACTCCATCCGCTCTCGCGTCAACCTCAAGCGCGTCAACCTGTTCCAAACCAACTACCCCATCCCGCCAGACCAACACCTCATCTTCTGCCGCAACGTTCTCATCTACTTCGACACCCCCTCCCAATCCGAAGTCATCCGCCGCCTCTCCAACCAACTCGCCCCAGGCGGATACCTGTTCATCGGCCACTCCGAAAGCCTCATGAACATCCCGCATCGCCTCCGCTCCCTCGGACAAGGCATCTTCATGAAACCGCGCTGACCCACTTCCCATGTCCGCCCCAAACAAAATCAAAGTGCTCGTCATCGACGATTCCGCCCTCGTCCGGAAAGCCATCTCCGACGCTCTCTCGCTGGACCCGGAAATCGAGGTTGTCGGAACCGCCAACGATCCCCTCATCGCGCAGGAGAAAATGCCCAAACTCCTGCCCGACGTCCTCACCCTCGATCTCGAGATGCCGCGCATGGACGGACTCACCTTCCTGCGCCTCCTCCAAAAAAATCCCCCCATGCCGCCCGTCGTGGTCGTCAGCTCCCTCACCCAAGAAGGCTCCCGACACGCCCTCGAAGCGATGGACGCCGGTGCCGCCGACGTTCTCGCCAAGCCCGATGGCTCCATGTCCATCGGACATCTCGCCAACAAGCTCGCATTCCACGTCAAAGCCGCCGCCCGGGCTCGACGGCGTGCACTGCCCTCCGTGCACCCAACCAGCACACTTCCTTCCGCAAGGGTCTCCACTGCAACCGCTTCTCCTCGGCCAAGCGGACCCCTGGTTGAGGAAATCCTTCCCTCCTCCTCCAGCCCTCGGTCATTCCAACCACCAAGCCACGGCCTCGACCGACGCCTCATCGTCATCGGCTCGTCCACCGGTGGTGTCGAAGCGCTCCGCGAAGTCCTTCCAAACCTCCCCGGCAACCTGCCCCCCATCGCTGTCGCCCAACACATCCCGCCCTTCTTCTCCAAAGCCGTCGCCGACCGGCTAAACAGCCTCTCCGACTACGAAATCCACGAAGCCAAGGACGGCGAAGAACTCCGCAACGGCATGTGCGTGATTGCTCCAGGCGATTACCACCTCACCGTTCACCGCGTCGGCAACGTCTACAAAACACGACTCTCCCAAACCCCTCCCGTGCACTATTGCCGGCCCGCCGTCGACGTCCTCTTTCGCTCCGCCGCCAACGCCGCCGGTAACAAACTCCTCTCCGTCATCCTCACCGGGATGGGCTCCGACGGAGCCCTCGGCATGCAAGCCATCAAACAGGCAGGCGGTCACACCCTCGCCGAACACGAAGACACCTGCGTCGTTTTCGGAATGCCCCGCGCCGCCATCCAACTCGGCGTCGTTGACCATGTCGTCCCCCTGCACCAAATGCCCGCCGCCATCATCAAAGGCATCCACGCCATCAGCCCCACCTAACCGTTTTCTCCCTATGTCCGACGAAGCCTCCACCCACTCTGTGTTCAACTTCGATAGCCCCGCTCACGAACCTGCGCAGGTAACCGCCGCCACCGTGACCGCGCAAGAAGCTGTTCACGCCGCCAAAATCCTCGTGGTCGACGACAGCCGCATGATGCGCCTCGGAATCATCAAACAACTCAAACAACTCGGCTTCGAACGCATCGTTGAAGCCTCGAACGGACGGGACGCTCTGCAAAAAGTTGCCGAGGAACCCTTCGATCTCATGCTCCTCGACATCGAAATGCCTGAAGTCACTGGCATTGAAGTCCTCGCCGAACTCAAAGAAGAACGCGGCCTCCCCGTCCCCGTCATCGTCATTTCCGGAAGCCAGGACACCGGTGACGCTGTCCGCTGCATTGAGATGGGTGCCGAAGACTACCTCCCCAAACCGTTCGACCCAGTCCTCCTCCGCGCACGCGTCACCACCTCCCTCGAAAAGAAGAAGTTGCGTGACCTCGACGCACAACGCCTTGAGCAAATTAAAAAGGAGCACGAGCTCGTCGTCGCCGAGCAGGAGAAGACCGAGAAACTCCTCCTCAACATCCTGCCACGCCCCATCGCCACCCGTCTCAAAGGCGGTGAGAAGCTCATCGCGGACTCGCACCAAGCCGTCACCGTGCTGTTCATGGATCTCGTCGGTTTCACCAAACTCTCACGCACCACCACCGCCGAGAAACTCGTGAAAATGCTTAACGCCATCTTCTCCACCTTCGACCTCCTCGTCGAACGAAGCGGCCTCGAAAAAATCAAGACCATCGGCGACAGTTACATGCTCGTTTCGGGCGCACCCAAAGCCCGCGAAGACCACGCCCAAGCCGCTGCCGACCTGGCGCTCGCGATGATCGACGCCCTCGCAAAAATCAACCGCGTCAACCAGACCGACCTTCAAGCCCGCATCGGTCTCAACTCCGGACCCGTCGTAGCCGGCGTCATCGGAATCCGTAAGTTCACCTACGACCTGTGGGGAGACACCGTCAACTTCGCCAGTCGCATGGAAAGCAGCGGCATCGCCGGTCGAGTCCACTGCTCCACGGCCACCGCAGAACTCCTCGGAGCGGACTTCGAACTCGAAGATCGCGGCCCCATCGAAGTAAAGGGAATCGGACAAACCCACACCTTCTTCATCAACAGCCGCAAAATCGCCGAGTGGAGCCTCTAACCGCCGCGCAGAGACCGAGCCCTCCCTCCACCCCACCCCATCCGCCCCGCACGCCAACAACCCCACACGCCCCCCTGCTCCCCAAGGCGCCAAAGGCGCCACCCACGACAGCCTGGGCCAACGGCCCAGGTACCCATCCCATAACCGCAACCAATCCCGCCTTTCGTTGTTGTTGAACCCAACCCCATGTCACGCCCCTCCCTCCTCCTCACACTCCTCGCCCCGTGCACCCTCGCGCTCGCCGGCCCCGCCGACTGGCCGCAATGGCGCGGCCCCCTCCGAAACGGAACCCTCCCCAACAGCCAGCCCCTCCCAAATCATTGGCCCGCAGAAGGCCCCACGCGCCTCTGGGAAAGCGAGACCATCCCCAGTGATGACGAAGGCGGCCACGGCAGCGCCGTCGTCGCAGACGGCCGCGTTTTCCTCTCTGTCGTGTGGCACCGCGACGAACCCAGCGAAACACGAACCATCACCGATCTCATCCTTCGCACGCGCCTCAACCACCAAAACGCCAGCACACTCGGAAAAGAACTGGTCGATAAAATCGAAACAACGCGTGAATCCCTTTCCCCCTCCCTCCGAGGCAAGAAGTTGGACGACTTCACCGAACAGTTCATCGACGAAAATCTCAACAAAAAGCAAAAGGAGTTCTTCGGAGGCTTCGTGCGAAACCGATTCAAAAAAGGGAAGTTGGCAATCCCACTGCCCGACTACGACAAACTCCGTCAGCGCGTCGACAAACCGTTCGCGTCTCAAGCCGAGCTAGAATCGTGGGTCAACGAACAGGGTTTCGCCGACCACGTCAAACAGGCGGTGTTGGAGGCCATCCCCGCATCGCGCCGCGTCGCAGAAGACACCGTCATCTGCCTCGATGCCGCGTCAGGAAAAACCCTCTGGACCACCCGCGCGCCCGGCGAACCGAAGGGCCGCAACTGCTCCAGCACTCCGTGCGTTGCAAACGGACGCGTCTTCGCTCTCGGCAGCACCAGCGTGTACGCCATCGACGCCGCCACGGGCAAACCTCTATGGTCCCGCCCCCTCCCAGGCAAGGCGCCCGGCTCCTCGCCCATCGTCGTGGGCAACGCGGTGATCCTCCTCGCCGGAAAACTCGCCGCCTTCCACATCGATTCCGGTGAACCCCTCTGGGAACAGCCGGCCGTCACCGGAACCAACGCATCTCCAGCCATTTGGGAAGCCAATGGAAAAAACCTCGTCCTCATCAACGGTCGAAACGAACTGTCCGCCATCGACCCCGCATCAGGCGCTGTGGTCTGGACCACCCCCGGCGGCGGTGACTCAACACCCGCCATTCACGGCGACATCGCTGCCGTCCTCTCAAGCAAAGAAAACATCGGATTCGCCGGCTACCGACTTTCTCTCACTGGCGCGACAACCCTCTGGAACCATCCCACTGACGCGCGCCGATCACAAAGCAGCCCGGTGATTCATGACGGCCACGCCTTCCTCTTCGAAGATGGCGACCACCGGTGCGTGGAGCTGCTGACAGGGAAGGTGGCGTGGACACAAAAGGTTCCTTCGACCATCACTTCCCCCGTGCTCGCCGATGGAAAATTCTTCGTGGTGGCGAACAATGGAAACAACCTGTTGATGGTGGAGGCATCCAGCCAAGGCTACAAAGAGCTCGGCCGCACCAACGTGAAAGCGCTTTGGATTCCTTCACCCACCATTGCAAACGAACAGATTTATATCCGTCATCGCGAAGGGGTTCGTTGCTACAGCCTATCGGCTGCCAAATGAACGCCCCCATGCGGGGTCCTAACCTCATCCGCCCGCAGCATGTCTGAGGCACCACCGGTCCTCGCCGTTGATTTGGCGTTGAAACATCTCCGCGATTTCGGAGTCGCGCTGGTATCGAGAGTTGGACGCCGCCTCGAAGCAAAGTTACTCCGCTGGCATTCAACGACGCCCCCCACAGCGGCTGAAGTTGCCGACCGAATTTTCCAGATCGCTGAGCAACACTCCGTTAACATCATCCTGTTGGATGGAACCCAAGCGTGGAAAGACGAGGACAACGGCTTGCTTCACTGCCGCGTTTGCGAAAAGGAAATGCACACCCCTTCCAAAACGGGTCCCCCCGGAGTTTGTAAACCCAGCAACTAGCTTGCGTTCACGGAGTTTTCGATTGGCATTTTCGACGCCCTTGCGGCCTCCGGTTTTCCGAGACTCGCGGACACTCCCGACCGGCATCATGGCCGCGCGTGCATTGAAACCTTCCCCTTCCGCGCATGGCGAAGCCTTGGGTTCTCCCCGCTTCCCTCAAAAGCGCGCGCAACCTCGGCGGACATCTCAACTCGCCGTGGATGGCTGGAGCATCGTTTCGGTCTGCGCTGCGACGTGGATCCTTCGCACGACGAACTCCAAGCACTCGTCACGAGCCTCGGAGGCGTGGCACTCCAAGAGCGGCGCACAGACCATCTTGCGTGGGCGGGCACGCCCCCCTTCCTCAAAGCCGGCACCATCCGAGAAGGCCTCCTGATGATCCCCAAAGCCCCCACCGGAGGGCGGACTTTCTAGTCCGCCTCTTCGCCCACCCACCCACCATCCCCCCCTAGGACCGCGGACACCCTGTCCGCGTCTCCTCCCCCCCACCCGCGTCCGCCCAGCGCCGGGCGCTCCTCCGGCTCCGCCTCCGTCGCTTCCCCCCGCCGCAGGGCTCCCGCCACCTTCCCCACCAGCTCACCGGACTGAACTGAGGGCAAGGCGGAACCCGCAGTAGTTGCGGCCGTTGGTCGGAGTATCGACGCTCCGGTGCACCACGGTGCAGTTGCCCGCCGTGCTGATCCAACTGCCCCCCCGGAACCGCCAACCGGCCTTCGGATCCTTCTCATCGTACCCATCGAGCATCCATTCCCCCACGTTCCCTCCCAAATCATAAAACCCCAACGCATTTGCTCGGAAGCTCCCCACAGGCGCCGTCCCCTTCACCCCGTCCACTCCCACCTTCGCGAGATCCTCCTTCCCATCCGCCAAAACCGCATAGTTCCCATCCTCTTTCTTCGGCGGATAATATTCCCCCCACGGATACTTCGTCTTCCCGACCGCTGCCTCCCACTCTGCCTCCTTCGGCAAACGCCAATGCTTCCCACTCACCTTGCTCAACCACTCACAAAACTTCGTCACCTCATTCCAACTCACCTTCACCACAGGATGTTCATCCGTCTGCATGAACTCCTTCGGATCAGGCTGCTGCCACTCCGGATAACCCTCCGCCCTCAAGTACAACTTCCACTCCCCAACCGTGAACTCCGTCTTGCTTAGCAATATCTCCGTACCAGGCACAGGCAGCGTCTTCGCCTCAAGCCGCCGAATCAGCTCCGGGATCACCGAAACATCCTTCCGCTTCTCCTTCCAAAAATCCCCCACCTCCTTCCCAAACGCCAACGCCTCCATCTGCCGTCCATCACGATTCAAACCCTCATACAGCGCCAACTTCCCTTTCGCCTCCCCCTCCTTGGCAACCTTCGCAATCACCTCCTCCGTCAGCTTAAGCCCACTCACGGCTCGCTCATCTTTGCCCATCTCCAACGCCCGCCCATAAGCTCGCTTCGCCTCCTCGAGCCTCATCAACACCTGCAACGCGTTCCCTCTCACCACGTGGTGCTCCGCAACACTCGCATCTAAATCCACCGCGTTATCCGCTGCCTCCAGCGCTCCTTCAAAATCCCCGTTCCGAAGTAACTCCTCCACACGCGCCGCAAACACCGGCGCACTCGTCGACAACCGCTTCATCGCCCGAGTCGCCTTCCGCCCCTCCGCAATCACCTTCGCTGTAAACCCACCCCCCATCACCACAAACAACGCCGCCGCACCGACCACCACCCGATTCCTCCCAACCCACAACCGCACCCGCCGCATCACCCCAGCCCCTTCCGCGCTCGTCGCAAACCCGCCCACGTACGCATCCAAATCCGCCACCAACTCCCCAACCCCCCGATACCGCCCCTCCGCGTCCCGCGCCATCGCCTTCAGCACCACCGCCCGCAACGCCTCCGGCACCTCCACCGGCATCGGCTCAGGACGCCCCCCAATCCCCTTCGTCATCCGCGTCGCCGTCCCCATCGGACTCAGCGAACCCCGCTTCACGTTCCCCAACACC
>JBIIXW010000214.1:0-3307 GCA_044347165.1 Chthoniobacteraceae bacterium | reverse complement strand
CGAGCAGAACCGGGCTTTGCGGAGGTTGGCATGAGGGCCGTGTTATTTTTTCTTTGCTGGCTTGGCCGTGTGGGTGGCTTGGACGGAGACGCTGATTCCGCCGCGGGATGCAAACTCGCCGTGCACGGTCATGGTTCTGGGCGCGCAGGCGGATACCAGATCATCGAGGATGCGATTTGCGACTTCTTCGTTGAAAGAACGGTGGTTGCGGTACGAGGCCAGATAGAACTTGAGTGACTTGGTTTCGATGCAGAGCCGGTCCGCTACATACTGAACTTCGATGGTCGCAAAGTCCGGTTGTCCAGTGATCGGGCAGAGAGAGGTAAAATCTTCGACGGCGAACCGGATGAGGTAATCCCGGTGCGGGTAGCGATTTGGAAAGGTTTCGAGGGTTGATGCGGAAGGGGCATCGGGAAGCGTTGATTCCGACCGTCCGAGCAAGGTCAGCATTTCTTTTTTTATGGTCTTTTTTGGCATGGGAAATATTGAAGGATTAAGAAAGTAATCTGTCGTCTGGGAGTGCGCCGAGGAGACCCATAAAGGCGACCTCGATGGCGAGATTTGGCTGGATGCCGGGGTTGGAGAGGCGAGAGCGGAGGGGTTCGAGGTGACGGGAACGCCTCAGGAGTTCGGCGGATGATCGTTTGCCGGCGAAGCGGGCGCCGGCGATTTCGATTCGAGATAGCGGATCTGAGGGATCGAGGTTTTCCGCAAGGACGCCGTTGGCTGCTCTGAGTGCGGCGCTGAGAAGAAGTTCGATGACGAGGATGAGGTCGCCTTGGACTGCTTTAAGGAAAACCTCGGATTTGCCGATGAGCGATTCCTCTCGCTTGTCGAGCCACGCGGCGGTGACTCCGGCATCTCGCAGGGCTGCTTTTTCTTTTTTCAGGGTTCCCTCTACGTCCGCTCGGGCGGCAAGCCGAAGCTCTTCCAAGATGGACTGCATTTTGGAGGCGAGGGTGAAGGCTTCCTGCACGCTGGGTTTCGCAACGGCGGCGACGGCTTCCACGGTTTCTAAAAAGACAATCTGGGGCTCCGTGAGCGTTGCCTTTGGTGGAGGCGTAAGAGGGATTTCGCTGCACCGAGAGATTATGGTGTCGAGCAGTTGGTCGGGGTACTCGGTGAGCAGGAGGATGTGAGTATCTTTTGGAGGCTCCTCGAGCGTTTTCAGGAACGCGTTCGCGGCAGACCCATTCATGCGCTCGGCGTCACGGATGATTGCGACCTTCTTGCTGCCGCTCGAGGCAGTTAGGCGGACGCGATCCTCGAGATCGGTGATTTGGTTAATCAGGATGCTCCTCGACTTCGATTCGGGACTGACTTCGATGAGGTTCGGGTTCTGGTCCTCTCCCTTGCCGGTGAGTCGTTCGATGAACCGAGAGGCGAGGCGCGATTTACCCGATCCGGCGGCGCCCGTAATGAGGTAGGCGTGTGCCACGCGGTCGCGGCGGATAAACTCGTCGACGAGGCCGAGCGCGGTGTCCAGAGAAACAGGCATGCCTGTTTGTATCCGAGCGTCACGGACTGAGCCAAGTCGGGGAAATCGCGAAGATGACGTGGCGGGTGGCTCCCAGGGGGGAGGCAGCCTCCCAGCGCTGGCAACCTAGCGCCCCGTTAGTTCACAGACGCTCATTTCCGATTGGTCTGCCCTAAAGTCAAATCAAGCTGGGGAGTTGCGAGGTTTTGCGGCTCCTGCTCGTCAGTCTCCGATTTCACATTCAGAGCCCGGATTTGTGCCCAAAATCCGGTTTTTCCCCTTCTCTCCCCGCCCGCCTCTCTCCACTCTCTTTTTTTGGGCGTATTCGGTTAACGGTCGCAAGCAACGTGGGGTCGTGCTTTTTGAATCTCGAAACTCATCCTTTTCCACCCCTTTCCGGATTTCTGATCGACTCAAGTTGACGCAGGATCGGTCAGTATGGGGGGATCGTTCTCTAACAGATTGCTGCACACTTGAGGGAGAGGCTGTCGACCGGATCACGCTCGTCCTTTCTTCAGAGGACGAGGCTGCCGTGGGTGAAATTGTGCACCATAAGCGCGTCGGCACAACTTGTGGGACAGCAACCAGCAACAGTTCTGTTTCAGAACAGAGAGTGCCGGAAAAATTAGTCTGGGGGGCCCCTGCAAATGTCCTACCCCAGCTTATAAACTTCCTCTCTTTTTGATGACTCGCTCCGCAAAAATCGAACTTCGCCACCACTAACTTACTCTCGCCGCATGGAGACTTATCTGAAAACGTACATGAGACGGCAAGCAACTCATTTTTAACATAAAGAGCGGAATGCAAATCGGTATCAAAGTGATAGTTTGTAGTAGGATTGGTTTTGCGTCTCACCAAAATGCGGCTCCCGTCATCCGGGAGCTAATTATTCAAAGCAGCGGAGACATTGGGGCTGAGAATTGCAGCCTGTATTTGCGTTCTGATCCGCCCTTTCTGGCTGAAAAGACGTGGCACCTTGACCGTATCCAGCCCCAATCGGAAATCGTGATTTCGGACAGGAATGTCCAGCTTAACGGCACATTGCTGTCAGGCCTCACCGAGGCACTGTCATCTTCGGTTACATTTTCTCTCGTCGACGCAGAAGGGAAGGAATTGGCTTCTGTTCGATACGAAGTCGAATTGTTGGCGCACAACGAATGGGGGGGCATTGGGGCGATGGCTGATTTGGCTCCAGCTTTTGTCATGCCCAACGATCCTGCCGTTGATAAGGTGCTTAAGGCTGCGTCTGATTGCCTGCGAAGGTCAGGCAAGCCTGATGCTATCAATGGCTACGATAGCAAGGAACGCACCCGTGTCTGGCAACTTGCTGCGGCCATTTGGTCGGCTGTGGCGGGTATGCGGCTATCCTATGCGCTGCCGCCCGCCAGTTTCGAGCGGCACGGACAGAAAATCAGAACTCCTTCACAAATTCTCGATGGCAAGATGGCGACTTGTCTCGACACAGCCCTGCTGTTCGCTGCGGCGCTGGAGCAAGCCAGACTAAATCCTCTGCTGATCTTTATCAAAGAACATGCATTCGTGGGGGTTTGGTTGCAGCCCAGTGAATTCAGCTCTCTGATTACCGACGAGGCAGCGGCTCTTAGAAGGCGTTTCACTCTAGACGAATTGATTGTGTTCGAGACTACTCTCGTCACGCAGGCCAATCCGCCCAGTTTTTCTCAAGCCATTACCGCTGGGTATGCTCATCTTGATGAACGGAAAGATGATGAGTTTTACATGGCGATCGATATTCGCCGTGGCCGGATGCAGAAAATCCGTCCATTGGGTGTAGCTCTGGCTGCGCGTGCTCAAGAAGAAGATGTAATCCCA
>JBIIXW010000022.1:0-33822 GCA_044347165.1 Chthoniobacteraceae bacterium | reverse complement strand
TCGCGGAAGGCTGGGAAGGTGCGCTCATCGGAACTTCCTTTCCTCAAGGACCTTCATGGGATTGAGCGTGTGGTCGGGGTTGAATGCGAGTGGAACGGACCACTGCATGCGCATGGATTCAGGACCAAACACGAGGGGCATGTACGAGGCTTTATCATTCCCGATTCCGTGTTCACCACTCAAGGTGCCACCGACTTCGATCACCTTTCGCATGAGCAACTTGCCGATGTGCTCCACTTTCTCAAGCTCGCCTGGGATGCGCGCATCAAACAGGAAGTTGGGATGAAGGTTTCCGTCGCCTGCGTGGAAGATGTTAACGGTGGCGATTCCAGCTGCATCCGACTCGCGGTAGACAAGGTCGAGGACCTCTGCGAGGCAGCGTTTGGGGATGACGGCATCCTGCACGACGTAAGTCGGGCTGATTCGTCCGAGCAGGCCACCGCTCGCTTTCCGCGCTTTCCAGAGCTTTTGTCGGATATCGTCCTGATCGCTGAACGTCACGTCGGTTGAACCGGCGCTGCGCAGAATGTTGGCGACTGCGTCGACTCGGGAATCGACGAGTGGGGTTGGTCCATCGATTTCGGTCACGAGGAGGAAGTTACCTTTTGGCAGGCCGACGGCCATCTGGCTGCTTTCCACCATTGCGACGCCGCGTGGGTCTAGCATTTCAATCGCTGCGGGGAATGAGGGATGGGCGACAAGCGCATGGACCGCTGATTCGATGGCGGGCAGCGAGGGGAAGGTGGCGCGAAAGGTCCAAACCTTTTCGGGGAGCGGCAGCAGCCGTAGCCAGAAGCGAGTGAAGGCGGCGAGGGTTCCTTCGGAGCCAATCATGAAGCGTTTCCAGTCCTCGCGCCACCGTCCGCGCCCGCCGGCAGGGCCGCCGAAGCGGTGAACTTTTCCGTCGAGCGTGACGGCTTCCATCCCAAGCACGTAGTTACTCGTGACCCCGTAGCGGAAGCAGTGGGCGCCGCCTGCATTGGTCGCGATGTTTCCGCCAAGCGTGCAGACGGGGCCGCTGGAGGGATCTGGCGGGTAAAAGAGGCCGAAGGGTTTGAGGGCAGCGTCGAGGTGATTCAGGGTCACGCCGGCTTCTACTTCGCACCAAAATCCGTCTGGGTTGATGTGGACAATGTGGTTGAGCGAGGAGGTGTGTACGATGATGCCACCTTGAGCCGCTACGGGGCCGCCGGACAGGGAGGTTCCTGCTCCCCGCAGGGTAACGGGGAGGTCGAGTGAGGCTGCTTTCGCAATGAAGTCGCGCAGTTCATCGGCATCGGAGGGGATGACGACCGCGTCAGGCGGGTAGCTTTTGTAGCCGAGCCCGTCCGAAGAATATCCGGCGAGTTGCGATGGTGCCGTGAGGATACGTCCGCGCGGAAGGATGGAACGCAGACGCGCGGCGAGTTGCATGGACGGACCCTGGACTCGTGAGGGGTGGGATGGGCAGCGATTTCCCTGATGGTCTAGCACCAGTGCGCGCCCATCGCCTCTGAGTAGACAGCGTAAAGACTGCGGCTGGCGGTCATGAAGAGGCGGTTTCGGCGCGGACCGCCGAAGCAGACGTTGGAGCAGATTTCTGGAAGCACGATTTGTCCGATTCGGTTCCCTTCGGGGGAGAAGATGTGAACACCGTCGTATCCTTCACCCACCCATCCCATGGCGGCCCAGATGTTTCCGTCCTTATCACAGCGGATTCCATCGGCGAGGCCGGCTACCTCTTTGCCGTTGAGTGACATCGCCATGGATGCAAACTCACGTCCGTTCTTAAGCGTGGTCCCATCGACGTCCCATACTTTGATGTTTTTCGGAGCTTTGGGGTAATGGGATGAGCCGGTGTCTGCGATGTAGACTTTCTTGTAATCGGGCGAGAAGCAGAGGCCGTTTGGTTTGAAGATTTCGTCCGTCACCTTCCGGATGGAACCATCCGGATCGACGCGGTAGACGGCTTCCTTGAGATGGAGTTCGCCTTTGAATCCTTCGAAGTTGACGAGACTTCCGTAGCCGGGGTCGGTGAACCAAATGGAGCCGTCGGGATGCACTACACCGTCGTTGGGGGCGTTGAGGGGTTTGCCCTCGAACTTGTCAGCGATGACCGTGACGCTGTTGTCTGGTTCGTAGCGAACCACGCGCCGGTTCCCGTGTTCGAAGGAGATTTGGCGGCCTTGGCGGTCGAAGGTGTTTCCGTTGCTGTATCCGGCGGGTTGGCGAAGGGTGGTGACTTGATGGTCATCCTGCAGCCAGCGATGCTGAATGTTGTTGGGAATATCACTCCAAACAAGGTAGTTGCCCCATCCGCTCCATGCAGGACCTTCCGACCAATACATTCCGGTGTACAGTCGTTCGATGGGAGCCATCCCGATTTTGTATTTTGCGAAAGCTGGGTCGATGACGACGACATCAGGTTCTGGGTAGCGAACGGGAGCGGCGTTGGGACCGAAGTCGCGACCGAAGAGTGGAGCGGCGGCGAGGGATCCCAGTGTGGTGAGGAACGAGCGTCGGTCGGTGGAGGGGTGGGGGTTCATAGATTGCAAGGATGGTATACCAACCAATGTTGGTTTGGCGGTCGGGGGATGGACGAGACGAAAATGTGAAGCGAGCGTTAGGGGCGTTAGTAAGTTGCGCGTCCTCCGGACAGGTCAAAAACGGCCCCGGTTGAGAAGGAGCATTCTTCGGAGCAGAGCCAGGCGACGAGTGCGGCGGCTTCCTCTTTTTTTCCAAATCGGCCCATGGGGATTTTGGAGAGCATGTAATCGATGTGGGATTGGGACATCTGAGCGAGGATGTCGGTCGCAATTACTGCTGGTGCGATGGCGTTGACGGAGATGTTGGACGTGGCCAGTTCTTTGCCGAGCGACTTGGTGAGGGCGATGACAGCGGCTTTGGACGCGCTGTAGTGTGCGGCGTTCGGGTTGCCTTCTTTGCCGGCGATTGAGGCGATGTTGACGATGCGTCCGAACCCGTTGGAGAGGAGGTGCGGCACAATGGCCCGAGAGCAGTAGAAGGGGCCGTTGATATTGACGTCCATGACCTTGCGCCAGTCATCGGGGTTGATTTCCCAAGTCTTTGCATTGCCGCCGGTGATGCCTGCATTGTTGATGAGGATGTCGATTTTACCGAAGTGAGATGCGGTTGTGTTGGCTGCTGAAACAACGGTGTCGTTGTTGGCGAGATCGACTTGAACGGGAAGAACGGAGTTGGGTTGGGCGAGGAGGGATGTGGCTGCGGAGAGCGCGGATGCGTCGCGGTCCCAGAGGGCGACTTTTGCGCCGGATTGGAGGAGGCGTTCGGCGATGGCGAGGCCGATTCCACGGGCTCCTCCGGTAACGATGGCGACGCGGTTCGCAAGGTCGATTTGGTTCGGCATGGTGGGGAAACGTTGTTGGTGAGTTTGTGATTTGGCGGGTGATGAGTTTGTCATCAACCCCCCGACTTGTTGTCGGTCGAGTCGCGTTGGAGTCGCGCTATTTGACGGGTCTGATCCGCCATTTTGCGCCGTAGGCATCGGCTCCGGCGGTTTGTTTTAGTTCGCGTTTCCCGAGGGTTGCTGGTGCTGATATTGAACCGCCAATGAGCAGTTGGTCTGGGGCTCGGAACGCGATGGGGTAGGCACTGTCATTGCCCGCGCCACCTGCCTGTTGGAGCCAGTCGAGATTGCCCATAGGGTCAAACGCGGCGATGAAGACGTCGCCGCTGCCCATTGAAGAGAGGCGCTTTCCTGCAAGCGTGGTTTCCCCATGAAAATCGCCACAAACAAACGCGGTTCCGCGCTCGTCGACGGCAACGCCGAGGCAGTAGTCGGTGGCGGGACCGGACATGTTTTTGGTCCACTGGACGCGGCCTTTTTGATCGAAGCTCACGATGATGCCGTCGTTGTCTTTGTCGTTGGTGCTGGTGTAGGTGGTACCATCGATGGCGACGGATCCTTTGAACATGCCTACGGCCCAGACGCGGCCGGAGGGGTCGCACGTGATTTCGTGATACACGGCGGATGGGCTGCCCTTAGACAGATGATGCCAGAGGATGTCTCCGGATGTGTCCAGTTTACAAACGAAAGCAGAGGTTTTTTCGGGTTTTACTTCCGTTCCAAACAGGTTGCCTGAGCCGCTCAAGGAGCCGCCGATGAAAATGTTATTTTCGCCATCAGATGCGACGCCATGGCCGCTGCCGCCGAGAGAGCCAGCCGTTGTCTTGGCCCAGAGGAGGGAACCCTCCGCGTCGTACTTCGCGCAAAAAACTGCGCTGGGAGAACCTTCGGGTACGGCGGCCTTGTCCCCGAGATTTCCCCCTGCAGCAAGGCTGCCGCTGACGATAACGTGCCCTTTTTTGTCAACGGTGATGGCGTGCCCGTAGTCATAACCCGGGCCGCCTCCTGTTCGGATCCAAAGAAGTCGGCCCTCTGGAGAGTACTTAGCAACGAAAAGATCATAGCTTCCGGCGTTTGGCAGCTTGATGTTGTCAGCGACAGCGTCGGTGCTTTCGTAGTGGCCTGTGATGTAGGCGTTTCCTTGCTCGTCGCAGGCGACGGCATAGGCGCGGTCGATGGCACCTCCGCCGACTGAACGGAGCCAGAGAGGACGTCCCTCGGGATCAAGTTTGATGAGTACGCAGTCCATACCGCCGGCTGAGCGATGCGTCAGGGACCCGAAGCTCGAATCTCCCGTGGTTTCTGCGGCGAGAAACGCGTTTCCTTGGCGGTCAAAAGCGACGCCGCGAGCCTTGTCGCTTTTGTCTCCGCCGCCTGAAAAGATCCACTCGCTTTCGATTGCTGAACCAGCGAGCGCGCTGGCGAGTGTGGTCGCGAGGAGAGTATGCGAGACGATTGGACGGAGAGAACGCTTCATAGGGTTGGGTGAATCAAACAGTAACAGATTCCTTGCCGCGTGGAGTTTGGATCTAAGGCGCCGAGTAAGGATTTCCCCCGTGAACTGTTGGCGGACAGGGTGATTCCTGTGCATGTTGCGCGGTCCTCAGGCCATGAGTGGAGGCGGATGTGATAAAGAAAACGCCCGGCGCGTTTTGCGACCGGGCGTTTGGGCGGGGTAGTTCCTGTTACTTGGCGAACATCTTGTCCTGCGGGTTTCCTCCGCTGAGGAGGTAAGCGAGCAGATCTTTGAGTTCGTCTTCGTTGAGGGTATTGATGAGCCCGGGCGGCATCATGCTGACATTGTGATCCTTGCGGGATTTTATGTCTTTCGATTCGTGGGTTGAGAGGAGAGCTGGCGCGAACGGATTGGTCATCACGTTCACCTTACCATTCTCCTCACTGATGATGCGGCCAACCACGAGTGAACCATCGGTTTTCTCCAAGAGATGTGAGCCGTACTGGTCACTGATGACCTTGCTCGGCTCGGTGATGTTTTCTACGAGGTCCTTGATGCTGTATCGGTTGCCAGCCCCAGTCAGGTCAGGTCCGATGCTGCCGCCGTCTCCACCGAATCGGTGGCAGGTGGCGCACATCGTGGCTGCATACAGGTTTTTGCCGGAGGCGAAATCACGTCCCTTCAGCCCGCCTTGGGTTAGTTTCACGATTTCATCCGTGCTGTAAGCGCGGCCTGGTCCTTTCGGAGGGGTGATGTTCGCAGGGAGACCGCTCTCTTTGTTTTGAGAGAGTTTATCTAGCGCGCTGCGCTCGCTTTCGGATCCCACGAGGGCGAGGGCTTCTTTGCGAGAGTTCTCGAGGAACCCCTTGAAGCTGTTCCCACCCTTCCACTTCTGAATCACGGGGAACCACGAGAAGAAGGTCTTCCGGAGTTCTGGTGTCCATCCCGAGTTACAGTTCCTCATCGCAAAAATGAGGCTGATTTGCTGGCTGTTCGGACGTGTGGCTTGAGCTTCCTGAGCGGCGCGGGCGTAGCCCCCATTACGCTCGAGGAGCGCGTCGGACGCGATGGCTGCGTCGTCCGCTCTTGCCGTTGCGATGAGACCGAGGGTTTTTGCTGCGACGGTTTTTGATTCGAGGAACACGAGTAACTGGCAGAGCTCACGGTTCAGTTGATCATCCTTGCTGGGGTAAACTGGATCCAGTCGCTCTGCGATGCGTGCGAGTGTGGCGCTATCGGGTTTACCCAAGCGGGTGAATGCAAGCTGGTAGGCCCGCGCCAGTTGGAGTTGGTGGTCAAGGCTCAGCTTCGCGAAATCGAGGCGCCCGAGGGCTTCGAGGATCCGTTGCTGGAGTTTGGCATCAGCCCCACTGGTTGGTCCGACAGCGGCCGATGAGGCTCCCGCCGCGGGTTTCTTGGCGGGGTCGGGTTTTTCAACATGAGGCTCGGTGCGGCCAATGCGTGCCAAGGCGATCATGGATTCGATGAGGGTTTGAGTATCTTTTTCCGCCAAGGCTTTTTCAGACCATGAGGCGACCGGTTGGTGTTCGAGCGCAACGCGTGCGGCGAAGCGGAGGTTGCGATCATTCGACCCCAAAGCGCTCCAGGCCTTGGAGATCGCATTGGGAGAGGGTGCCGCGCCATGGAGCTTTTCCAGCTCTTCTCGCTGTTTCTCAGCGTCGGTGAGTGCGAGGGGAGTCGCGGGAGCAGTACTCTCTGGTCCCTCATAGGTGACGCGATACAAGGCACTTTGAGTGCGGCGTCCGCCAATCATGAAATACATCGCACCGTCTTTTGGATGGATAACGACATCGGTGAGGGGCAGGGGACGGGCGTAGATAAACTCCTCCTTTACGGCCTTGACGCCTGCTCCGACGGGTTCGATGTGAATCGCGTACATGGTCCCGTAGGTCCAGTCGTTCGCGAAGATTGCGCGCTGGTACTTGGCGGGGAATTTTGCCCCTACTCCGGAGGCGACTCCGGTGGGAGATCCGGGGCCAATGTCGACACAGGATGGGAGGCTGTCTGGGTAGTGGTTCGGCCATTTACCGCTGCCACTGCGCCATCCGAAGTCAGCCCCGCTCACGCAATGATTGATCCGAGTAGGACGGTACCATGGTGTTCCGATATCCCATTCCATATCAGCATCATAGCTGAACATTCTGCCCGCGGTGTCGAAAGCAAAGTCAAACTCATTCCGGAAGCCCATGCAGATGAGCTCTACCTTTTTGCCTTCGGGGTCGGTTTTGCAAATCCAGCCACCGGGCGCCATTTTACCGCGGGCGTGTCCGTTTGCGTCCCACATCCGAGGGAGGATGTGGTCTTCGTCCCACGAGTTGTTCACGAGGCGGGACGCGTTGAGGTTTTTGGGGAGGTCTACGTGGTTTCCGCCGTTGAAGTAAATGCTCTTTCCGTCGGGTGAGAGTTGAATGGAGTGAGGTCCATGTTCGCCGCCACCAGCCGTTTCTGCGAGGAGAACGGGCTCATCGAAGTGGCAGTCACCGTCTTTATCGATGAGACGGTAGAGGCCTGTTGTTTTGCCGCCCGCCTTGGGGGAGCCCTTTTCGTTGAGAACGACGTACAGCGAGTTGAACGCGTAGAGAAGGCCGTGAGCCCCACCGATATTCACATCGAGAAGTTCGACTTTCGTTTCGCCCGATTGACCAATGGCGGGAGGGGTTACGAGGTACAATGCACCGTACTGGTCGCCGCAGATGAGGCGTCCTTTCGGGTCGACGGTCATGGAGACCCACGATCCTTGGTCGGGTTTCGGGACGGTGTAGAGGTGCTGAACTTTGAATCCAGCGGGCGCGGTGATGTCTTCCGGAAGGGTGGCAGCAGTGCTTCCTCCTCCGCCTTTGCTGGGTTTGCCCGAGCGCGCGTCACCCCATGGACTGGAGCCATATTTGGCCATGGTGACGGCCGGTTGCCATGCGGAACCGCCGTGTTTGACGGCTTCCCATTTTGGACTGGTTTCTACGAGGTTGGATTTTTTGCCGTTGGCGTCTTCGATTTCAATCAGCGCGACGAGAGCAGCGGTTCCCCCTTGGTTGCGTGCTTGGATGACGATTTCGTTTTTTCCGGCAATGAGGAGTTTTTTGACATCGACCGTGGTGGGTTGCTGCCAATCGGGATTTTCTCCTGCGGGTTTGCCATTGATGAGGGCTTTTGCGCCGTTGTCGCAGGTGAACTTCAGGGTGGCGGATTTCAGATTAGCCGGAGCCTCGAACGAGGTGCGGAAGTCTGCCTGTTCATTGTTTTCGGCATTTTTTTTGGTCCAGATCCAGACGGGATCGGCCATGGCTGTGAGGGGCGAAGCGCCGAGCAATGCCAGCGGGAGGAGGGGGAGGATTCGTTTCATTTTCTGATGTTCCATGGAGGGTTGTTCCGCAGGGAGCGACCGCTCCGAGGGTGGGAAACTTAGTGGAAAATCGATTCGGATAAAGCACCGATGGGAATCGGTTCTTATGCTCCGATACGAGTGCTGAGCGTTGGGTTGAGAACGGTTTTGCCTGGGACCCACTGGCTTGGAACGAGGGTAGCCACCGGTTTGGTCGGGACGCCGACCAATCCGTTGTGAATCATCGACACGACGAGATCGACAGCCGCCTCGCCGACAAGGTCATTTCGCTGGTCCATCCCGGCCCAGTCTGGGTGGTCTTGGCGCCATTCGTACTGAATGAGCCCGATATCGTCTGGAGCTGATAATCCAATCGTGGTTAACCACTTGGCCGTTTCATGGTAGAGGGTGAACAGGACATCTGGCCGATGCTTTTCCATCCAGCCACGGAAGAGGCCGGGATCACGGCGGGCAGGCTCGATTTTGGTGAAGGGCGGGATGGGTCGTTCGCGGCTGCGGTGGAGGCGTTCGCCAATGAGGAATCCTGCGGTGAAGCGTCCTTCGATAAGTGCATCGATGACAGGGTCGAGGATGAGGCCCGGCCTGCGGTAACCGAGGTTCCACGCCTGTTCGTATGCTTGGAGTGCGAGGGCGTACTGATCGGAGCCGGCAAAGGAGAGTTGGGGGTGGCGGACTCGGACACCGGTGACTGCTGCGGGGATTTCGTCCCAGAGTTGCCGCATTGCGGGCGGGAGTTTGTTGTCGTGAAGGAGACCCACAACGACGGCTCCACGGATTCCGCGTGCGCGGAGGATGGATGCGAGGCGCAGTCCGGTCATTTGGGGCGTATGGAGCCAGAACTCGTCGAGGGAGTAGCCGAGTTCAAGGGCACGTCTCTGGATGCCGCGTACATAGACGGGGACGGTGGGGTGTTGCGTTGTGGCGTGCGGATTTTCGTTGGCGTTGAGGAGCGCGAGGGTGGGGGTGAACTGGGTTGAGCCGGTTCGGCGGAGTTGGGCCATCAGTTCACCGACGGCGGCATTGCGTTGGTAGCCGAGTCGCGCGGCGGCTGCCTCCACGAGTGCGCGGGTGGCGGAAGGGATTCGGGGGCTGTTTCGGAGCGCAAGGCTGACGGTATTTTTGGAAACGCCGGCGAGTTCCGCGACTTGGGACATGGAAGGGCGGGACATTCCGTATTACTGTCAAACGATGGTGTGCGATGCAAGCAAGGGCGGGCTTGGTCATTTTTCACGCGTTGAGCTGGCCCGGCGCACGATGCGGATTTGGGTTTTCGCTCTTCAATCACAAAAACTGTTTGTTATGAGTTACTTCCCAGACGTTCCCGTCATCAAATACGAGGGTCCCCAGTCCGATAATCCGTTCGCTTTCCGTCACTACCGGGCCGACGAGGTGGTGGGAGATCGAACGATGTCCGATCATCTCCGGTTTGGGGCTGCCTATTGGCATGTTATGCGGAACGGTCTTTCTGATCCGTTTGGTGCGCCGACGGCCTTGATGCCGTGGGACGACGGTTCGGAGTCTTTGCAGAACGCGTTGAACCGGGTGCCGGTGTTTTTCGAGTTTTTGGAGAAGTCGACCATTCCGTTCTACTGCTTCCATGACCGGGATGTGGCGCCTGAGGGGGCAACTTGGTCTGAGACGCACAAGAACTTGGAGAGGGTGGTGGATGCGTTGGAGGCGCAGCAGAAAAACACAGGGAAGCGGCTGCTTTGGGGGACAGCGTGCTTGTTTGCCCATCCGCGGTACGCGCAGGGAGCGGGCACGTCGCCGTCTGCGGATGTTTTTGCGTATGCGGCGTCTCAGGTGAAGCACGCGCTGGAGGCCACGCACCGTCTGGGCGGGTTGGGATACGTGTTCTGGGGCGGTCGCGAGGGGTATGCCACGTTGTTGAACACCAACATGAAGCGTGAGCTAGACCATTTGGCCACGTTGCTGCACATGGCAGTGGATCATGCGAAGAAGATTGGATTCACAGGCCAGTTCTATATCGAGCCGAAGCCGCGCGAGCCTTCGACGCATCAGTACGATTCGGATGCTGCGGCGTGCTTGAACTTCCTCCGCGAGTACGGATTAAAGGATCACTTCAAACTCAATCTTGAGACGAACCATGCGACCCTCGCTGGACATTCGATGGAGCATGAGATGGAGGTTGCGATTGCGGCTGGGGCTCTGGGGTCGGTGGACGCGAATCGTGGAGATACACTGTTGGGTTGGGACACAGATCAGTTCCCGACTGATTTGTATCTGACGACCAACATCATGTTGCGAATCCTGAAGATGGGTGGATTTACCACCGGCGGTTTGAACTTTGACGCAAAACGCCGTCGCGAGTCGCACCGTCCGGAGGATCTGTTCCACGCTCACATCGGTGGGATGGATGCGTTTGCGTTTGGATTGAAGGCGGCGCACCGGATTGTCCAGAGCGGCCGGATGGAGGGCTTCGTGAAGAACCGTTACGCCAGCTTTGACCAAGGCATCGGGGCGAAGGTCGAGGCTCGGGCCACGTCGTTGGACGAGTTGGATGCGTACGCTCAGTCGATTGCTGCTCCGGTTTTGGAGAGTGGGCGGCAGGAGATGCTGGAGAACCTGTTCAATGCGCAGGTGATCGGCTAATCCTGCTGAGACGTGAAAAGGCCGTCCGGCACCAAACCGGGCGGCCTTTTTGTTTTGTCGAGGCGGCTGAAATCGCCGAAGGAGGAGGTCTCTCCGATTCCGCTACTGGGGCGATGCTGTGCCGTTGGGCGGGGCCGAGCGTTCGAGTTCTTCGATGTGGATGTCGTCGAGGAGCAGGGAGGCGAAGGCGATGAAGTTGACGGATTCTTTGGCGCAATCGGCGTTTTTCATGGTTTGCGAGAGGGTCTGTTTACCGTCGATCCAGAGGGTCCATTGGGTGCCGACGCTTTCGACCACGAATTGATGCCATGCGCCGATTTTCAAGGGATGGTGGTCCTTGCAGTTGATCCCGGGGATTTCGAACGCCCAGAGGGGTTTGAAGATATCGGCTGGGCCGTGGCTTTTACGGACGTTTTTTGGGTGGTTTTCGTCGTAGGTGAAGTCTCTTTCGCTGATGGAGATGCAGGGGTCAGTCTGATTTTTTGGAGGTCGGGTATTGACGTCTCCGATGTGCCAGACGGGGATGCCGGTTTTGACGGGAGGGAATGCCGCGTTGATGAGCATCGAGAGCCGCGCGTTTTCGTCGAGGAACCGGGCTTTGTACGAGACGCGGACGTCGTGTGCTTTGAACTTGGGGTCGATGGATTTTCCGTGCGCTTTCCCTGGGTGTTTGGAGTGGTCGTAGATGCAGAGAAGTGCTCCGTCTTTGAGTTCCCAAGTTTCAGGGATATTCCAGTCGGCGTGGTTGAACTTGGATCGGTCGATTGCGGTGGATGAGAAATCCTCTTGGACGAGGGTGGTGCCTTTTCTCGCGCTCTGAGCGGTGGCGAGGGGGAGCAGGGGACCGCTGAGCGCGGCGGCAATGAGGATGTTACGGAGAGAGGGGTTCATTCGAGGTGGATGTCTGCAGGTGGCTATTTCATTAGCTTCAGACCGAACTCCCTGAAGGCTTCGAAGTCGTGAGGGTTGGCGGTTGCGAGCGAGGCATCGCGGAGAATGGCGCATGCGCCTACCAACGCATCGACGCTAAGAGAACGTCTTCAGTTCAGGCGTTTCATCCGGTTGATGTCGGGCTCTTTTTGGGAAGATGTCGGTGTTTTTTGGGGGCGGCGTTTTTTGGCGAACCGGACGATGATTCCGCCGAGGGCGAGGAAAGGGGCGATGACCAGCAAGCGGTGTTTGTTGGGAAGGGGAGCGAGCGCCACACCCGCAACAAGGGCCATCAATACGAAAAACAGGGTCGCGCGCGCGATCCATGAACGGATGCCGGCCGAACCTGCTCGGAGGAGCATCTTAACGAGGCTCCATCCGGCGTACGCGACGAGGAGGGCGATGACAACGTAGCCGATGGCCATGCGCTCCTTGGAGTTCTCCGGGGTGGAGTGGGTTGGGGGGGAAACTCGGGCTACGCCGAAAGGCCGAAGGCGTCGTGGGCGAGTCGTGCGGCTTCTTGGATTTTGGACTCTTCAATGATTACCGCAGTTTTGATTTCGCTCGTGGAAATCATCTGAATATTGATGCCGCCTGTGTGCATTGCCTCGAACAGTTTTGCCGCGACTCCGGAGTGCGAACGCATGCCGATTCCCACAATCGACAGTTTTGCGATTCCGTCGCGTGAATGAACTCCGGTGGAGCCCAGTTCTCGAACTACGGGCTCAAGGGCCGCCTGCACTTTCGGGAGTTCATCCTTGGAAAGCGTGAAGGAAATATCGGTGGTACCGCCGACGCTGACGTTCTGAACAATCATGTCGATGACGAGGTTCGCAGAATCGACGGCGGCGAAGATTTTTGCAGCGCTTCCGGGTTGGTCGGGTACCTGGCTGATGGTGACCTTGGCCTGGTTTTTTTCGATGCTGACGCCGCGGACGACGACGGCCTCCATGCTGGTTGTTTCTTCTTTCACGATGGTTCCCGGATTGTTGTTGAAACTCGATCTGACTTCGAAAACGACGCCGAACTTTTTGGCGAACTCGACCGACCGCGACTGCATGACTTTGGAGCCGCTCGACGCCATTTCGAGCATCTCGTCGTAGGAAATTTCGTCTAGCTTCTTTGCGGTCGGAACGACGCGCGGATCACAGGTGTATACGCCGTCGACGTCGGTGAAAATTTGGCACAGGTCGGCTTTGACTGCGGCCGCGATTGCGATGGCGGTGAGGTCAGACCCTCCGCGCCCCAAGGTCGTGATGGTGCCGTCCTGCGTCTCGCCTTGGAACCCCGCGATGATGACGATGTTGCCTTCGTCGAGGAGTTCGTGAACGCGATCGGGGGTAATGTTAGAAATCTTTGCCTTGGTGTGAACGTCGCTTGTGACGATTCCGGCTTGGGCGCCGGTCAGGGAGACGGCCTTTTTACCTAAGCCGTTGATAGCCATTGCAGTTAAAGCGATTGTAGTTTGTTCGCCGGTGGCCAGAAGAACGTCCATCTCACGCTCAGAAGGACTTTTAGAAACGTCCTTTGCGAGCTTGATTAACCCATCGGTCACACCGCTCATGGCCGAGACGACGGCCACGACTTGATGACCTTCGGTTTGGGTTTGAATGAGGCGCCGCGCGACGTTGAGGATGCGTTCGGGGTTGCCGACGGAAGTGCCTCCGTATTTCTGTACGATCAAAGCCATGGGAGCCGAGGATGGTTTTCGAGAGGTCGCGAGGTGTCAATCGCGCCGTGAATGGGAGATGGTGTGCTCAGGGGCGGTGGGAGTTTGAAAAGATCTCCCTGAGAGGTGCGTGTCTTTTCCGAGACACTTCCGTTTTGTGAAACGGATACGAGGCTATTTTTTTGTCCAGTTGCCGATATCATCAGCGGTATCGGGCGCGCCGTCTTTGCCGAGGGAAAGGATATCGTAGCTGTCGGTGTTGTGTTTGCCGGGATTGATTAGCACGTACTCGCGTCCCCATGGATCGGTCGGGATTTCTTTGAGAAGTCGCTTCCAGTTTTTCGGTACGGGAGCTGAGTTGGGTTGTTCGACAAGAGCCTTCAGTCCTTGAGACGTCGTCGGAGCGAAGCCGTTTTGTGTTTCATACACCATCAACTGGGTTTCGAGGGTCCGGATGTCGGACTTGACCTTGGTGTCTTTCGCAACTCCGAGATTATCGCCCATCATGTACACTGCGGATGCGGCGAGCAGACCGATGATGGCCACCACCATCATGATTTCGAGAAGCGTGAACCCTGAGCGGGCGGGTTTGAGGGTCTGGAGAGTGGAACAGGAGTTGATGCGGCCGAAGGTGAGTTTCATGGGGTATAGGGTGGGGGTTAGGGGATGACGTTAAAATCGAACTTCTTCCAAGGGTATTTCAACTGAATTTCCAGATGCCGAATGGTGTAAGCGAGTTTGCCATCGGTCGAGGCGAACTCGAGTTTGTTTACTCCGTCAACGAGGGCTGAAAGGGGGAGCGCTGCCTGCGCTTTTCGCCAAGCAGTGTAGACGAAGTTGACGGGGTTTCGTCCGGTGATGAGTGGGCGCCAGGCCGGATCGGCGAGGTCCGGGATGTGAACCGAGACGGGTTCCACTTTTTTGCCGTTCAACAGGATGGTGGGCGGGGTCGTCAGAGAGATGTTTTTTGTCTCGAAGGAGATAAAGGCAACCAGCGGTTGCTTGGTGAGCTCGAACTCCACTCGGCTCGGGGCATTTTCGCGGATGTTCAGGTCGGAGGATTCAAGGGTGGCGCGGATTCGACCGAAGAGGAGGGAATCGTCTGCGCCGGGGAGGGATCGGATGCCGTTGGTGAAGGGGTCCGCTGCGTTGGAATCGAGCGGGAAGTCGAGCGCGCGGAGAACGGGGACTTCCCGGTTTGCGGTGAGGAAAAGCGTGCGGAGTCCGGAGCCATCGTCCGGAAGCGCGATTTCGATGTATCCCGCTTTCTCTGCGGGAAACCGGTGGATGTCGCAGGAGGGCATTGGTTGCGAGTCCGGTATCGGAATCTCGGATGGGACAAGTTCCTTAGCTGGTTGCGAGCGGTAGAGGCATTCGCCCAGTTCCGACCAGACGGTGACGGATGTTTGCCCAGCGGTTTTTGCGTCGAGGCTGAGTCGCAGTTCCAGTTCACGGGCGGATTTTGGGAGGCGGCGCAGGTCGACGCGGTAGACGGTCCGTTTTTCCTCTGGGGTGGCTGGGTTTGGGAGAGTTTTTGAGAAACCGGCAAACCAATGAGGGGCAGGTCCCACTGGTCGTTCCTGACGGAGAGTGCGTGAATCCAGCCAGAGGGCATGGGGAGTGGGGTGCTCGCGAAGTTCTTGTGCGTACGGTGTTTGGATGGAAGCAATGACGCTGAGCGATGCGCTGGCGAGCAGGAACTGTTTGAAGCAAGCCAGTTTGCCGACGGACCAACCGAGAGCGCCGCTTTGTGGGCGGTGAAGGATTGGATTCGGTTGGGGCATCATCGGATTTTAGGAACCGAGGATTGAAAGCGCTTCATGTTGAGGTGGCGTGACGACTCGGCGGGGATTGTAAGGCAGCGTCATCGTCCTCCGGGGCGGAGGCTTCCGGTCATGCCGAAGACAGCGCTGAGGATCCCGTAGACGACGAACCCTACGACAATCGCGATTCCGACCATGACGAGGGGTGGAACGAGCGTGGAGATGGTTTTAACGGTTTTATCCAGTTCGCGTTCGTAGACGTCGGCGATGTTGTTGAGGGTTTCGGCGAGGCGCCCCGATTGTTCACCGATGGAGAGCATGTCGAGAAACAGTTCGGGAAAAAGGTTCTGTCGGGCGAGGGCGGAGGAGAGGGGGGTCCCATCGCTGACGGCCAGCCGAACATCATGCATTTTGCTCGCAACGAACAAATTGCCAGAAATGTCTTGAAGAAGTTCGAGGGCTTTGAGGAGGGTGACTCCGTTGGACATGAGGGTTGCGAGGGTGCGCGCGAACTGGGCGTAGTAGCGGCCTCGGAGGACTCCGCCAACGAGCGGGAGCGACCATCGGGTCCTGTCCCATTGTGTGCGGCCTGCGGGAGAGGTGGTCCAAGCCTTGAAACCGGAGAACGCGCCAGCGATGCCCAGGCCGATGAGCCACCAGTAGGATTGTAGGAACGTGTAGGTGCCCTGGAGAAGACGGGTCGCGAACGGAAGCTGCATGTTGGAGTCCAAGAAGAACTTCATGAGCTTCGGGACCATGACGGTCATGAAGAGAGTCACCATCCCGATCCCGACGACGACGAGGATGGCGGGATAAAGGAGCGCCTGTTGGACTCGGTCGCGCAGGGCTTTGAGGTCGGCGAGGTAGGCGACGAGGCGTTTTAGGATTTCGCCGATGGTGCCTGAGGCTTCGCCGGCGGCGACCATGTTGACGTAGAGGGGTTCGAAAATTTTCGGGAACGATTTGAGCGCTTGGGAGAGGCTGCGTCCTTCCACGAGGGATTGGTGGAGTTCTTTGGCAAGGGCGTGAAGCTTTGGGTGCTTCATGCGTTTGACGAGGATGCCGAGTCCTTCGTCGAGGGTGATGCCGGCGTTGAGGAGGAGCGCGAGTTGTTCGGTGAACAGGTGGAGTTGGGTGTGGGACATCGTGGAGATTTCCACGGTGGCCGGGGGGGCGGATGGGCTTTTGCTGGTGGCCGGGGCGGGTGCGGCTTTCGTGCGGGCCGGACTGGCAGGTGCGGTGGCGGGGGAAGCTTTTTGGGCGGAATCGGGTTCTTTTTGGGTGGGTGGGGGTGTGGTGGAGACCGAGACGCGGATGGGGGTGATGCGTTGCTGCTCGATTTGGCGGATGGCAGCGGGTCGGTCATTGGCTTCCACGGTGCCGCTGACGGTTTGGCCTTGGGAGTTTTTGCCGCTGTAGGTGAAGGAAGGCATGGTTGGGAGAGAGTTACCGCAACAGGGCGAGTATTAAGAGGATGGAGCCGAGGGCAATCCGGTAGATGCCGAAGCCGGCGAAGGAGTGGTTTCGGACGTAGCCGAGGAGCCATTTAACGGTGGCGAAGGACGTGGCGGCGGCGACGATCCACGCCACGGCGAGTTGGAGCCATGGCTCTTCAATGCCACCCTGCTTCAAGGCTTTGAGGCATTTCCATGCTGACGCGGCGAGAATGGTGGGGATGCCGATGAGGAAGGAGAACTCGGTGGCACTGGAGCGGCTGGTGCCACAGAGCATGGCGGCCATGATGGTGGAGCCTGAGCGGGACGCGCCGGGGAAGATGGCGGCCACGAGTTGTCCGAATCCGGCGATGAGGGCGGTTTTCGGCGGGATTCCTGGGGGACGGTTCACCTTTGGAAGGAGGTGTTCGATGACGAGGAAGGCGATTCCGCCAATGATGAGGGCGATTGCGACGGGGGTGAGGGTTTCGGGGAGCCGAAGGCCGGCTTTGTCAATAAGGAGGCCACCCGCGACGGTGATGAGAAACGCGAGGGCGATTGAGAAAAGGAGTTGCTGGTTCGCGGGTTTTCGCCAGTCGCGGAGTGCCGTGAGTCGGTCTTTGAAGAGAGGGAGGACGGCGAGGACTGCGCCGGATTGGATGACGATATTGAACAGGTCGGAGCGTTTTCCGACGAGGGCGGGGGCGAGGTTTTGGAGAATGAGAAGGTGTCCGGTGGACGAGACGGGAAGGAACTCTGTTAGCCCCTCGATGAGACCGAGGAGGATGGCGCCGACGAGGGATTGGTCTTCCATAAAAAAGCCCCGCTTTTGAGAGCGGGGCTGTGTGCGGAGAATGCGGGGGGCTAAACGGCTTCTGCGCCGCGCTCGCCAGTCCTGATGCGGATGGCGTCTTCCATCGGGAGAACGAACACTTTTCCGTCACCGATTTTCCCAGTCTTGGCGGATTTGATGATGGCCTGCACGACTTCGTCCACTCGGGAATCGTCCACAATGACTTCGAACTTCATTTTCGGGAGGAAGTCGACGGTGTACTCACTGCCGCGGTAGATTTCGGTGTGCCCTTTTTGGCGGCCGAATCCTTTGACCTCTGTGATGGTCATCCCTTCAACGCCGGCTTGGGTGAGGGCTTCTTTAACATCTTCGACTTTGAACGGTTTGACGATGGCTTCGATTTTTTTCATGAGGCAAAGGGTTGGGTGAAAGGTTGGGCAATGATTAACCGAGGTAGCGTCGGCCGGTCAGCGCTCGATGTAAGGTGAGATCGTCGGCGAATTCAAGACTTGTACCTGCGGGGAGGCCTTGGGCGATTCGGGAGATTCGGCCGGATCGTGAGCGGAGGAGGTCGGCGAGATAGTTCGCGGTGGCCTCACCCTCAACATCGGCGCTGAGCGCGAGAATTGTCTCGGCTGGGGGAACGGCGAGGGTTCGGGTGAGGAGGGCGTCGATGCGCAGCGATTCGGGGCCGATACCGTTCAGGGGCGAGAGGCGGCCTCCGAGGGCATGGTAGAGGCCATTGAAGCTTGCTGAGCGCTCGAGGGAGAGGATGTCGGTAGGCGATTCAACGACGCAGAGAAGGGAGGTGTCGCGTCGGGGGTCAACACAGATTTCGCAGAGTTCTTTTTCGGCGAAAAACCCGCACTGGGTGCAGGGAGAGATGGCGTTGGCGGCGCGGTGAATGGCCTCGGAGAGGGCGTCGGGATGCGAGTCTTTGGATTGGATCATCCAGAGGGCGATGCGTTCCGCGCTGCGTGAACCGATGCCGGGAAGGCGTTTAAGCTCGGCGATTAGGGACCGCATGGCGGCGGGATACTCGGCGCGGTTCATCCTTGATTGGGAGAATACCTAGGAGGCTTTGCGAGATTTCGCAAGGGGGAGGGGGCGGAGGGTGTCGGAGTCTTCCGGTGACTCCTCGGGAGCCAGCCTTTCCTCGATGCGAGCGAGGTACAGCTCGAGGGCTTCATCGGAAGCCCCAGGGGGTAGGCTGCGGAGGAGGTGATTCCGCGCAGCGAGCCAGCGTTGGTTGCGGTAGAGTCGGATGCCGTCTTCCCAAGCGTCGAGGCGTTGCTTTTCCTCGTCATCGAGGGTGCCTTTGAGTGCGAGAGGTTCGACGATGGTTTCCGGCGGAAAGGGGGGAAGAAACCGCTGCAGGGTGTCGAGGGAACGGCATTCGAAGGAGGGGCCGGCGAGGGACAGGGAGGACGGGCTGGCGAGCACTTTGGAACCGAACACAAGGTTTGCGCCCGCGAGCTTGCGAGCCCATTCGACGGGTTCTCCCCCAATGCAAGGGGCCGGTGCTGGAAGCGTAAGAGTGGTTTCCAGAGTTTCGCCGGTGTTGATTCCGATGCGGAAGTCAGGGAGACATCTGGGCTCACCTGCCTGGACGGGATTGGTGAGGGTCTTCAGACGCTCGCGAGCGAGGATTCCCGCGCGGAGTGCCTGAGTCGCGTGGTTGCCAGAGGCGTCATGGTGAAAAACGGCTTGCACGGCATTGACGGAGACGGACTGAATCCGTCCGCCGAACCGGTTGCAGGTATTGATGATTTCTCGGATGGCGGATTGGACGAGTTGGTCGCAGGCAACGGCGTCCTCGGACTCGAGTAGTTCGGAGAGGTTGACAAGTTGGGCGTGGAGAATGGTTGCGACGATGACGCGCGGTTCACGAAGTACTGGTTTCTCCGCGGCTGTCGGCTCCTCGACTGTGTGCGAGGATGCGGGAGTTGGCGCGGTCACCGTTTCGAGGGGGGGCTGGAGGAGACCGGCTGTCAGCAGGGTTGCGAGTGAGGCGACGGCCATGGCTTCCCAAGACAGCGGCATTCCAGTTTGGGCCGCGAGGAACCAGAAGCCCACGGCGACCGCGAGGGCGGCGCAGGCATGGATGACGAACTCGCGGGTGTTTCGGCTCGTGAGGGTGCCCCAGAGCAGGAGGCCGCTTGATGTGGCGATCGCGGTGGCGTCGATGAGGCCGAGGACCGGCGACGTCGCAAAAAACAGGTTTTTTACTCGAAGACTGGCCTCTAGTTGGGCGACCGCTGGTATTCCTGGGAAGTCTTCCCGATAAATCCACGCAAGCCCGCTCAGGAGAGCAGCTGGGACGAGGATTTTAGGTTGGACCGCAGAGAGGTTCACTCCCGTCCCGCGTAGCAATCCCCTTGCCTTGTCCTTTCATTCTCAGAGTGTCTTCTCTGTAAGCGGCGTGAGATGAGGCGATAGAGCTCGAAAAAATGTCGCTCATTCGATCCGGTGAGATGTTGATTTGCCGTTCGAGAGAATCCAGAGCTCGGGGGGACGCTGTTGGCGGCCTTCGGACACGAGGTGGTGGAGGTCGTGTCCGCTCGAAGCCTTCTGATGGAGCCACTCGGCGATGCCATCATGCTCGGCCAACCCTTCTTCAAAGCCTGGATAAGATGTGATGACCAAAAAACCGTGGGGTTTAAGGAGGGGAAGAGTCCGTTTGAGGGCATCCAGCGAGGATCGAGCGGTCGTGATCGTTTTCTGTCCCCCCGGAAGGTACCCGAGATTGAAGACGGCAGCGTCCAGTCCCGATTGCAGCTGGGGCGGAAGGATCAGCGGAAGGTCCCGATGATCGGCTCGCATGCATGTCCAGCCGGCGGGCGGGACATTGGTGTTCGACAGACGTTGGGAGGTGGTTTGTATGGCTTCAGGTTGGATGTCGATGGAGAGCAGGAATCCATTCGGAGCGACGAGTTCTGCTAGAAGGGCCGAATCGTGTCCGTTGCCACAGGTGGCGTCGACGACGCGTGCGTTTTGAGGGAGGAGGTTTCGCAGGTACCAGTGAGCGATGCTGGTGATGGCGGGGAGGCGTTGCATGGGGTGGTGATGCGTGGATTTGGGCGCGTTTTTCTCTGTAAAGGATGGACAAACTCCGTCGAATGGGCGATTTGGACCCCGTGAATCTCAACTTAAGAACCGACTACAGCCTGCGACTGCTGGTGTACTTGGCGGTTCACCCGGGCGAAACGGTCACGGTTCCGCGTGTTGCAGAGGCTTACGCGATTTCCTCGAACCATTTGACGAAAGTGGCTCAGGCATTGGGGACGACTGGGGTCATCGAGCTGGTTCGTGGTCGGTCTGGCGGGGTGCGTTTGGCGAAGGCGCCTGAGAAGATTGTGTTGGGGCAGGTGGTACGTCGCGTGGAGGGGGACCAGGTTTTGGTGGAATGCTTTGATGCGAAGACGAACACCTGCATCATTTCTCCGGTTTGTGGTTTGAAGCGGGTTTTGGGGGAGGCGCAGCAGGCGTTTTACGCAGTCCTTGATCGGTACACGTTGGCGGATGTGGCGGGCAACTCTGAGGCGTTGCGGCGGATTTTCGATCAACGGACCTAAAGCTGGATTGCAACCCGAACCGTGTACGGATGGGGCGATCAGTGCAGCGGCGGGTACTTGTCCAACTTTCGTTGAAGCGTTCGGCGGTGGAGGTTCAAGCGACGCGCAGCCTCGGAGATGTTGCCAGAGCATTCGCACAAGACTCGTTGAATGTGCTCCCATTCGACGCGGTCGAGCGTTGGGATTTCGTGGGTTGGCTCAGTTTGATGTGTGACGCCTCCTGGCTTGTCAAAGGCCGCCAAGATTTGGTCGGCGTCTGCGGGTTTGGTGAGGTAGTCGACTGCGCCGTTTCTCACGGCTTCGAGGGCTGAGGCGATGCTGCCGTAACCGGTCAGGAGGATAACCTTGAGGTCAGGGAGTTCGGAGAGGAGCTCTTTCAGAACGGTTAGTCCGCCGGGGCCGGGCATTTTGAGGTCGAGTACGGCACGTTCAGGGACGAACTCCGAAAGCGTTTTGAGGGCCGAGGGACCGTCCTCTGCAGCGCGGGCATCGTGGCCTCTGGCTTGGAACGCGCGCACGAGCCGGTCGCGATAGGGCTGTTCGTCATCGATCACGAGGATGCGTGTTTTCATGCGAGGGGGGTGGGGCAGCGTTGGGGGAGAGTCAGTGTGGCCATGGTGCCGGTTTGGGTGTTGGTGAGCGAGAAGGTTCCGCCGAGGCGCTCCGCGAGGAGTCGAACGAGGTAGAGTCCGAGCCCCATTCCTCGGCCTTGCTCTTTCGTCGTGAAGAACGGTTCGCCGAAGTGGGTGGTTAGGGTGTCGGGAAGGTGGGTTCCTTGATCGTGCACTGAGAGTGTGATGGAGTGGGTCGTTGGGGTTGCCGAGATGCGGATGGGGCCTGTTGTGGCTTCAGCAGCATTGCGAACGAGGCAGGCAAGTGCTTCGGTGACTGCGGATTTTGGTAGAAGGAGCGCAGTCGGCTCAGGAGTTGTGGGGGTGGTGATTCGGGGAAGAATGTGGGGTGCAAGGATCTCGCGGAGCGCAGCAAGGATTTCACTGATCGAGGTTCGAACGGGAGGCTCTCCGAGTTCGGCGGTGGACTTGGCGTTGAGGCGACCGAGAAGCGTGCGGCACCGTTCAGTTTCTGAGCGGATGAGTCGGGCGTCCTCGAGAAGTGCGAGATTGGGTTGATTTTTTGCCAGAATCTCGAGTTCTTTTGACGCGACAAGAATGGTCCCGAGGGGTGATCCGAGTTCATGGGCGACACCAGCAGCGAGGGTGGCAAGGGCCGCAAAACGCTCGCGCTGTTCGGCGGCAATTCGGAGTCGCGCGACATCGGCTTCGCGGCGTCTGAGCGCGCGGTGAAGGCGCCCCGTGAAGAAGGCAATCGCGACAGCGGTGAGGGTGGCGGATGCGTATTTACCGATGGAGAGAACGTGAGGCGGGATGGGGTTGGCGGTGTGGGTGAGCAGCGGAGCGAGATGGAGCAGCAACAGGCACGAACTGCACCATGCAGCAACGATCCACGCCGTGCGCTTCTCCGGAGCAATGGCCGCGATGGCGACGTGAACGAGGTAGAAGGAGGAGAAGGGATTATCCGCTGCGCCAGAGTCCAGGAGGAGGAGCGTGAGCGTGAGGGTATCGACAATCAGGATGGTCTGAAAAAGTTTGTTCGGATCGGTGCTGTGGCGTTTGGGGTGGAGGGACAGGAGGAGGTTCGAGACGGCGTTTGCACCGACGATGGCGAGGAGTGGGCCGACGTTGAGGGGGACGTCCAGTGCGTAGGCGGCGGTGAGGATGGTGGCGGTCTGGCCAAGGACGGCACCCCAGCGGAGTCGGAGCAACCAGGTGAGACTGAGCGCGGGGGCGGCGAGCGCTGAGGGCTCAGCAGGCTCGAGTTTTGAAATGAGGCGTCCGAGCAATCCCTGATTTATGGAGGACGGGCTCACGGTGCAGGTTGGGGTATGTGAATCGGAGCGAAGTGGTTTAGCGCGTCTGTTTTTGCAGGACTTGTCCAGCGGAGGTGTTGGTCAATCGCAGCGGACAGATGTTTTTTTGCGCTGAAGAATGCGTCCGTCAGGGAGAGGCCGCGGGCGAGTCTGGCGGCGATGAGCGCGGCGAATGAGCACCCTGTTCCATGGGTGGAGATGCCCTTGGTGAAGGGGGTTGAGCAGGATTTGATCGTTCCATTGGGAAGCACGAGGTGATCGATGGCATGATCGCCGCCGAGGTGTCCGCCTTTCGCAAGGATGGGGCACCGGGTATCACGGGCGAGCGTGACGGCTGCGCTGACCAGTGAATCATGATCCCCGATCCTCTCTCCGGTGAGAGCTCCGAGTTCGTCAGCGTTTGGAGTGATGAGAGTGGCCAGTGGGAAGAGGCGCTCCCGATACGTTTGAACGGCATCAGGGTTGAGCAGCGGTGTGCCGCTGGTCGCAATCATGACGGGGTCGATGACGACGGGAATCGGTCGGGGCGCGATTGCGTGTTCTAGTGTCGAAGCGACTGCATCGATGATGGCAGAGGAGAGGAGCATGCCGGTTTTAACGGCTGCGACGGGGAATGCTGAGAACGACAGGCGAATTTGTTCCGCGACTGTCTCTGGCGAGACGGGATCGATTCGGGAGACCACGCCGGGAACCTCGGCAACGACACAGGTGATGGCCGTGAGGCCGTAAACGGCTGATGCGGAGAAGCTTTTTAGGTCGGCTTGAGCGCCAGCGCCGCAGCTATTGTCAGAGCCGGCAATCGAAAGTGCAACAGGTTGTGGATTTAACATGATTGGATTTCAGGAGTTTCCAGGAGCGCATTCCGAAGTGCCGCGGTGATGCGGTTTATTTCGTCCGCGCTGACACACAGAGGCGGCATGATGACGAGGGTGTCGAGAATGGGACGGGAAAGAAGTCCGTGATTTCGTGCGGACAAGCAAACTTTGGCACCGAGGCAAAGTTCCTTGGGAAAAGACGTTTTTGACGAGGGTTGGACGATGTCAAAGGCAGCGACGAGTCCGCGGATTCGGATGTTTGCGACGCATGCCATACTCTCAAGATCGCGCTCTATGGCGTGTCGGAGCAGGACAGAAGCCTCGTTTGCCCGCGCAAGGACGGGTTCGTCGCGGAAGATTGCTAGATTCTCCAGTGCGAGCGCGCAACCGAGTTGATGTCCGGTATAAGAGTGTCCGTAAAAGAGGGTTGCGGATGGGTCAGTCGATTGAAAGGGTTCGAATATTTGTTGCGAGACAAGAGTGGCGGCGAGGGGCGAGTAGCCTCCGGTGAGGCCTTTTGCGAGGGCGACAAGATCAGGTCGAACGTGTTCGTGTTCGCAGGCGAACATTTTGCCGGTTCTCCCGAAGCCCGTCATGACTTCGTCTGCGATGAGGAGAATGTTGTTAGCACGACACCATTCGTGGAGCTGGCGGAGCATGCCTTCAGGCCAGAAGCGCATTCGGTTCGCTCCTTGGATGAGGGGTTCAATCACGACGGCTGCGAGCGTGGAGGGGTCGTGTTGGACGAGATCTCCGAGGGATGCCACGTTGCGTACAGGGGTGTGGTGTTGCTCGAACCGTTGAAAAAACAAGGGGATACCTCCCAAGCTGGATGCGCCGAGGGTGTCACCGTGGTAGGCGCCTGAGAACGAGGCGAACGTGTTGCGCTCGGGGTGTCCGGTGAGCTGGTGATATTGGAGGGCAATTTTCAGCGCAGCCTCGATAGCGGTGGAGCCGTTATCCGAGAGGAAGCAGCGGGCGAATGCGGGTGTCCACAGCTGGCAAAGTTCTTTGCAGAGTTGTGCCGCCGAGGGATTGGTGAACCCGAGGAACGAGGAGTGGGCGATGCGGTCCAGTTGGGCGTGCGCGGCGGCGTTGAGTCGCGGGTGATTGTGTCCGTGGATATTGGTCCAGATGGAGGAGTTGCCGTCGAGGTAGGCGTTGCCGTTTTGATCGTAGAGGGTGCAGCCTTGGCCGCGAACGATGCTCAGGGGCTGGCTCTCGAGCCAGAGTCCCATGTTGGTGAAGGGATGCCATGCGAACTGGCAATCCCAGTCGGATGGATTTTCCTGCATCACGCTTGAGGGAAAACGGGGACGGAAAGGCCGAGGAGGTTCAGGGCGTTTTCGAAGACAGCCGGGAAGGATTCGATGAACGAATCCCAGTCGCGTTGCGGAGAGAAAGGTGTGTCGATTCCAGCGGAGATGGCGTTGGGAATGAGGTTGGAATCTTCAATGAGTACGCGGACTTCGTGTTCCCAGTCGGGGATACGGACCGACCCGAGGAATCCGGGTCGCGCGATGTTGAGTCCCGCGGCAAAGGGGCGGAGAAACTTTTCCCGTTCCATGGGGCTTGGGAATCGGATTTGTCCTTGGATGGAGAGGGCAGATAGGGCGCCGGGGTGGACGGATACCAAGTTGAAGGAGCGCAGAAGGGCTTGATGGAGGACGCGCCAATCTTGCGAGGTTCGGGCGTTGCGGATGAGGATGCGGAGCCGGTCAGCGATGCGAACGAGGGTGCCGTTGCCGTCGAACAGGGTGGCTTGAAACTCCCATTGGTAAAGGGAGTCACGGTTGACCAGTTGGCACTGGGCCGGACGGATCCCGAAGCCTTTGGTGGGATCGCAGAGACTTTGCGCGAAGGATTCGATTTGGGCTTGCTGGAGGCTTTGCGGGGATTCGAGCGGGACGTCGACGCTGAGTGCGAAGGTTTCGACGGCGAGAGCAATCATTGAGAGGGGAAGGGGGGATTCTTTACGGATTCTGCTCAGCGAGACGGAGATAACCCTGGAGAGGCTCAGTAGTTGAGGCTGGAGAAATCAGATGAGGCGGGGCGCTGCGTTGCTCCGTTCTGCGCGGGGGCAAGGGGCGACCGAATCAGCTGCTGCTGGCGTTCGAGGAGAACGTCGGCGTGGTCGCGCATGACGTCGCGCTGGCGAACTGCCATGTCGCGTTCTTTTCTTAGGCGAGTGAGTTCGCGTTCGATGCGATCGCGGCTTTCGGAGTCAGAGCGCAGGATTTCGCCCCGTTCGCGTTCGAGGTTGTACGCTTGTTCACGGGCAGAGGATCGTGCGGCGTCGGCGGATGCGCGGGCTTCGTCGCGTTGACGGATGAGTCCGTCGAGTTGGCGTGAAAATTCGTCCGTACGAGTGCGGAGGGTTTCGCGCGTTTCCTCGAGGAGCGCGAGGAGAGTGCATTTTTCGTTGAGCAGCGCTTCCCGTTCGCGGGCAAGCTGTTCGTTCCGGCGGCGGGCGTCGCTTTCGATGGCGGCGGTCCGGCTGGAGAGCTCGCCGCATTCGGAGCGCGCGGAATCGAGTTCGTCGCGAAGGCGACCGATCTCTGCTGGGTAACGTTTTTCAGCGTCCTGAAGGGCGGCGCGCAGGCGGTCATTTTCGACGCGGATGGTGCCGGTTTCTTCGCGGAGACGCGCGATTTCAGAGTCTTTGGCACTCGTGAGTGAGGCAACCGCTTGACGGTGCTCGATCGTGAGTTGCGTGATGCGACGATCACGCTCGGCGTTGGCCTCGGCGAGGGTTTGGTCCCGTTGGAAGGCGATGGCGTCGCGCTCGGCGGAAAGGTTTGCGATGGCGCGTGCGTGCTCTGCTTGGGCGGAGTCGAAACGGGCGACCCATTCGCTCAGGCGACGATCGCGGTCGGAGGAAACATTGGCGATGCGTTGGTCGCGTTCTGCAACGGCGTTGTTTCGTTCGGCAAGTTTCTCTGCGAGAGCGCGTTCGTGCTCTGCGCGCTGAAGTGCAAGTTTGCGTTCGTTCTCTGCGTTGAGGTCTGCAATGAGGCGGTTGCGCTCGTCGAGGGCAGCCGCTTTATCGGCTTCGTGGCGTGCGGCCGCGGCTTGTTGGGCCGCCTCGAGGTCACCTAACTCCTGACTGAAGTCGGCGCGCAGGTCGGTAAGCTGGCGTTCGAAGTGAGTTCGCTCAGCTTCTAGTTCCTGCGCGTGTTGGGAACGCAGAACCTCGATGGCCGCTGCGTGTTTTGCCTCCACCGCCTGCTGGGTGCGCTGGTGTTCGGAGTCACGCTGGTCGAGGCGTTTGGCCGCGTTTTCCTCAGCGGCCTTAAGGTTTTCCTCCGCAGTTTGGAGGCTCGAACGTAGAGATGCGTTTGCGGCCTCCAGTTCGCGCCGGACCTGTGCGAGGGCGATGCGATGATCTTCACGCTCTGCTTCGATGGCCTTCGTGTGCGCGAGTGAGAGTTCGGCTTCGACACGTTTTTTGTCGGCTTCGACTGCGGCGATGGCGAGGTCGTACTCCTGTTTGCGGGCCGCGATAAGTTCGTCGAAGTCGCGGGTTCTCGCATTCAGCTCGGCGTCTTTTTCGCCGATGACGATGGTCGCCTTTTCGAGTTCGGCGCGGGAGTTCGCGAGTTTTTCTTCGGTGGCGGCGAGCTTGTTTTCGAGTTCGGAGGCTTTGGCTTCCGCTGCAAGCTTTGCTTCGCCGAGGGTTCGGTTGGTTTTTTCCGAGTGGCCGAGGCGTTGTTCGAGTTCGAGACGTGCGGCTGCAACGGCGCGTTCTGTCCCCGCGTTAGCGGCGGCGAGTTCCGCTTCGAGACGCGTTTTGAGCGCGGAAGCATCCGCTTTCTCGCGGCCGACAGCGTTGTTCGCATCGGCTAGGGATTTGCGGAGTTCAGAGACGCTTTTTTCGAGATTTTGCGTCTGCGACCGAAGCGCGTCGCGTTCCTTGGAAAGATCCCCAATCAGCGAGGAGTCACCCGCTTTGGCGCTTTCAAGGCGCGAGCGAGCTTCTTCGGATTGCTTGAGTTTGTCGCGAAGTCCCGCTGATTCGGCTTGGAGGGAATCGCGGGTTTCGCGGAGATCGGCTTCGATACGACGCTTCGCGGAGTCGAGGTCATCGCGCTCTTTCGTGAGGGCTGCGACCGCTTTTTGTTGCGCGTCGATGGTCCTACGGAGGCCAGCGAGTGCACGGTCACCGTTGTTGGACTGAGACTTATCGCGTTCAAGGGCGGATTGGACGGAGCGGTTCTCGTCCGCGAGTTCGTCGCGCTGTTTCGCGAGCTCGTCCTTTTCTGATGAGAGCCGAGCGTTTTTTTTTCGGAGGTCTTCGAGTTCTGCCTTCCAGCGGTCGACCTCGGCTCGGAGCTTTGCGAGCTCGGCTTCCTGAGTCTGCTGCGCTTTGATGAAATCGTCCGACGGCCCGAGGATGTTGGGAGTTGCGCCAGTCTTTTTTGCTTCTTCGATTTTCTCGATGGCTTCCTGACGTGCTTTTTCGAGGACTTGGCGTTCTTGTTTGAGGGAAGCAATGCGGTCTTGGAGGACCTCGGCGGATTGCGGTGAAATGCCTTCAGCGTTTGGAGCTTGGATGCTGTGCTCTCGAACGCCTTGCCCGCCGCTGGATTGGAGTTCCTCGTTCTTTCTTGCGAGTTCGTCGCGCTCGGCGAGGAGAGTTTTAATGCGTTTGCGGTAGTTTTCGATATCGGCCTCGAGAGCCGTTACCGCGCGTTTTTCCCAGACATCGGACGCAGCGGAGGCTGCTGGAGCGGAGGCTGCAGGTTGTTTCCAATCCGGAATAGCACCTAGACGATCGTCTTCATTGGAAGGGGGCGACTGAAGTGGCTCCTGACGGGCGCCATCCGGGGAATGTCGGGACGCGTTTCCTGATGCACGACGCGCTTCGACAGCAGACTCCGAGCGGCCTGATGCGGATTGTCCGCGTTGAGAGGTGGCGGGGTATACCTCTGGTTCAGCGGCGGGTTTTCTAGCGGATTTCGAATCGGGTTCCGGGGTGTCGTATCCGGTTTCGTCGTCTGGACGGCTGGATGCTGGGGTGTTTCGTCGTTGGGATTTCCGTTCTGAAGGAGCGAGGCTCGAGGCGAGTTCTGCGACGTCTGCAGTGGACTTGGAAATGTAATCAGTGGTTGCTGATTGGGCTGCTTTCCGCGTCTCGGGTGACTTAACGACGAGCGTGGAGTCGTCTTTGTCTGGAGCGCGCAGGGTGTTGAGGATTTTCTGCCACGGAAGGCGGATTTGGGTGGTATCCGTTGCGCTGGCCGGGCTGGAGAAGACGTGAGGGATTTTTTCGTAAAGTTCTCTGACAGGTATGCTTGTGATGCCTCTGGAGATTCGTTGTGCGATGTCCTCGCGGTCAAAAAAGATGCTGAGAGTCCGGTCTTTTGGTCCATCAACGAGGAGTGTTGATGGAAGGCGGTGGAGAAAGTCACCAAGTTCGAGGCGAAGGACACCGGAGTTGCGGTCGTTAGGGTCGGAGTTGTTCTGACCGTTCGTGGGTGTGTCCGGCGAGGGGTTCATGGAGAGGGGTGTCGGGAAAAAAGCTTCGCGGGTGAGCGATGTGGAACTTGATCAGCGTGCGATTATGAGTGAGCGCAAAAGAGGGGGCGAGACGGAAATCGGGGTGGTTGGGTATTTCCCCTATTTTTGGGGTGTTTTCCGTTTTCAAATAAGGGAACGGGGTTATCATTACCGTCTGCATCGCGCCCGTAGCTCAGTTGGATAGAGCAACGGATTTCTAATCCGTTGGTCACTGGTTCGAATCCAGTCGGGCGTATTTTTTCCGTGGAAGGGGGGTATTTGAGGGGAGTGCGGGTGGTTTGGGTGGATTTTGCGGTTGCGTGGGGGCGGGGGGTGGCGAGGAATAGCGGACTGCACAAACATGTCCTCGCAACGTTCCCCGATTGGTCTGATTTTTTTGACGGTGTTCATCAGTATGGTGGGCTTCGGTATCGTGATTCCGGTGCTGCCGGTTTACGCGAACAGTGAGCCTTTTTTGATGAAGCCTTCAGAGCTTGGCTTTTTGGTGGGGGTGTTTTCGTTGGTGCAGTTGGTGGCGGCACCGTTGTTTGGACGTTTGTCGGATCGGATCGGGCGCAAGCCGGTTTTGTTGGTGAGCATTGTCGGGACAGCCGTTGGGTTTGTGGTCATTGGGGTGGCGCAGTCAGCCTGGATGCTGTTTCTCGGGCGGATCATCGACGGTGCGAGCGGCGGTAATATCGCAACGGCGCAGGCTTGCATTGCTGATGTGACTCCGCCGGAGAAACGCTCTCGGACGATGGGGATGATTGGGGCGGCGTTTGGTTTGGGCTTCGTGATGGGACCGGCGCTAGGGGGGATTTTGAGTCAGTACTCCACGCAACTACCTTTTTTCGTGGCGGCAGGTTTGTCGGTGTTGAACGGGGTGCTGGTGTGGGCTCGTTTGCCTGAGACTTATCCGGTGGAGCGGCGTGGAGCGGCGGTATCGGCCCTGCCCCTCAGTGAGGTGTTTTCTGGGGCGATGGGGCGATGGATTGGCATGATTTTGACGGCTTCGGTGCTTTCAACCACGGGGTTTGCATTTATCCACGTGTTGTTTGCCCTGTTCTGTAAGGACCGTTTTGGCTGGAATCAGGAGCAGACAAGTTACGGGTTCGCCTACGTTGGGGTGCTGGCGGTTTTGGTGCAGGGCGGGCTCCTGAGGCGGTTGCTGAAGCGAAATATTGAGCGTGAGCTAGCGATCGCTGGTGCGTTGATTTTGGCGCTGAGCCTCTGGTTGCTTCCGACGGTCATGTCGGTGAAGGGTTTCATGGGCGTTTGTGCGCTGATGGCCCTCGGGAATGGGCTGCTGACGCCGACGCTGAGCGGGATGGCATCGCGTTATGTGGACCAGCATGCTCAGGGGCGCGTCATGGGGTTGATGTCTGCCTCCGGAAGTTTGGGGAGATTTTTGGGGCCGATTCTGGCGGTCCTTCCGTTGCCGCTGGCCTTTTCGGAGTTTGCGCGGCCGTTGGGTGATGCGGATCGGGTGTTGGTGGATTTGGGGTATGGGAAGGCGTTTGCGTTCGGAGCGGGTTTGATTGCGCTGTCGATGTTGTGCGTGCTGGCTGCGGGGCGTCGTAGCGCGCGCGAGGCGGGGCAGGCCGGCGCGTGAATCGCATGCGTTGAGGGAAGGAAGATGCGTTTCGGTCTTCCTTCAGTTCCACAGATTGGGTAGGGGTATTTGTTTCCCCGCATGGGCGGGATCAACGGAGTTTTTATGGCAAATCATTCACGCATCGTGATCCTCGATTTTGGGTCGCAATACACGCAGGTCATCGCTCGGCGTATCCGCGAGTTTCACGTTTTCTCTCAGGTGCTTCCGTACAACACGCCCGCTTCGAAAATCAAAGCACTGGCGCCTGCCGGCGTGATTCTCTCGGGTGGTCCTGCGAGCGTTTATGCGAAGGGTTCGCCACAACCCGACAAGGGTGTGTTGCGTTTGGGCGTACCGGTTTTGGGGATTTGTTATGGGATGCAGCTTTTGGCGCATCATCTTGGAGGCAAGGTTGAACACTCAGAGCACCGCGAATACGGCATGGGCACGTTGAAGGTTTCGAAGTCGTGCGCACTCTTCCGCGGCTTGGACAAGGAGTTGGCGGTGTGGAACTCCCACGGGGACAAGGTAACCAAGCTTCCGGAGGGGTTCCGTCCGGTGGGCACGACGACGAATTGTCCGTACGCGGTGGTGGAGGACGCGAAGCGCAAGTTTTACGGTCTTCAGTTTCATCCGGAGGTCGTGCACACGCCCCGGGGGAAGGAGATATTGTCCAACTTCGTTTTAGGGATTTGCCGAGCGAAGGCGGATTGGACGATGGGATCGTTCATTGAGGAGACGTGTTCTCGGATTCGCGAACAGGTGGGTGGGGATCGGGTGGTGTTGGGGTTAAGTGGAGGTGTGGATTCGAGCGTGGCGGCGGCGTTGATTCACCGGGCGATTGGGGACCAACTGACGTGCGTGTTTGTGAACAACGGGTTGCTTCGGGCGAACGAAGCGGAGGCTGTGGAGAAACTGTTTGGCGACAACTTCCAGATGCGGTTGAAGACGGTGGATGCGACGCGCCGGTTTCTGTCGAAGTTGCGTGGGGTGACGGATCCTGAGAAGAAGCGGAGGGTGATTGGGCACGAGTTCATTCGCGTGTTCGAGGATGCGGTGAAATCGGTCACGTCGAGCAAGGGCAAGCGTTCTGGTTCTGGAGCGTTTCGCTTTCTTGCACAGGGCACCCTGTATCCCGATGTGATTGAAAGTGTGGCGATTGCGGGGAACCCTGCTTCGTTGATTAAGAGTCATCATAACGTGGGGGGGTTGCCGAAGGATTTGAAGTTTGAGTTGGTGGAGCCGTTGCGAGAGTTGTTCAAGGACGAGGTTCGCGAGGTGGGGACTCAGCTGGGCTTGCCGAAGGAGGTGGTTCATCGGCAACCGTTTCCGGGGCCGGGGTTGGCGGTGCGAATCATCGGTGCCATCACGCCGCAGCGCTTGCGCGTGCTTCGGGAGGCGGATGCGATTGTGGTGGAAGAGATGAAGGCGTCCGGTTGGTACTACAAGGTGTGGCAGAGTTTTGCGGTATTGCTGCCAGTGCGCTCGGTTGGGGTGATGGGTGACGGCCGGACCTATGAGGACACGATTGCTCTGCGGATTGTGGAGAGTCAGGACGGGATGACAGCGGACTGGGTTCGCGTTCCGTACGACCTTTTAGCAAAGATTTCGTCACGGATCATCAATGAGGTGAAGGGGGTCAATCGGGTGGTGTATGATGTTTCCAGCAAGCCGCCTGCGACGATTGAGTGGGAGTGAGTTGTGCCGTAGCGAGTGAACTGATGAATCGAATGGATAAGCCGATTGGAGTTGGAATCGCGGGGTTGGGAAATGTGGGCGCGGGTGTTTTTAAGCATCTCGCTGGGAATCGTGCGCTCATCCGTGGTCGGACGGGACTTGATTTGGAGGTGCGGCGTTTAGCGGTGCGTGATGTGGCGAAGCGGGTTTCAGAGGGAATTGATGCGGGGTTATTGACCTCCGATTGGCGCGACGTGGTTGCGGATCCGGAGGTGGGGATTGCGGTGGAGGTGATGGGGCGTAAGGAGGAGAGTCTGGCGTTTATTCTTGCGGCGTTGGATGCGCGGAAAGCGGTGGTGACGGCGAACAAGGCGCTGTTGGCAGAGCACGGACGCGAGATTTTTGAATGCGCGAACCGGAATGGCGTTCCGGTTCTGTATGAGGCGGCGGTGGCTGGGGGTATTCCCATCATTAAGGCGGTTCGTGAGTCGTTTGTGGGCAACCACATTGTTTCGATTCACGGAATCATTAACGGAACGAGTAATTACATCCTCACTCGGATGACGGAGACGGGGATGGGTTTTGAGGATGCGTTGAAAGAGGCGCAGGCGGCGGGGTATGCGGAACCGGACCCGTCCTTTGACGTGAATGGGTGGGATGCGGCGCACAAGGCGATTATTTTGGCATCGCTGGCGTACGGATTCTGGGTGCCGCCGGATCGGGTTCATGTGGAGGGGATTGAGAGCATTACGGCGTCGGACATTTGTTTTGCGCGCAAGCTGGGTTACCGGATCAAACTGTTGGGGGTGATTAAGGCGGGTAAGGACGGAATGGGGGGTGAGGTGGAAGTTCGGGTTCATCCGACGTTGATTCCTGAGAAGCACGTGCTGGCGAGCGTCAATGGGGTGTTCAACGCGGTTGCGGTGCATGGCGATCTTGTGGGGGAGACGCTGTTTTACGGACGGGGTGCAGGGCAGGACGCGACGTCGAGTTCGGTGTTGGGAGACATCGCGGAGGCGGCGGAGTCGTTGGTGCGTCCGCGGCGCGATGCGGGGTTTGTGACGCATGCGTTGTACGGGAACTGCCGTCCGATTAATGAGATTCGGTCTGCGTGTTACTTGCGGTTATCGGTTGAGGACCGGCCCGGGGTAATGGCGCGCGTTGCGGGGATTTTGGGCGAGTTGGGGGTGAGCATTGCTTCGATTTTACAACCGGAGTCGGAGGATGAGGGGGCGACGGTTCCATTGATTTTGATGACCCATGCGACGACGAATCGTCAGATTGGGGAAGCGATGTCGCGACTCGCGGCATTGGAGGCGGTGAAAAGAGCGCCGCGAATGATCCGAGTAGAGCACTTCGAATGAGCCAGAAACCTTTTTCCACACTGCA